>JBGAJT010000339.1:0-3359 GCA_044224785.1 Candidatus Nanopelagicales bacterium
TCAGGACTTCGCCCAGATCGTCCACGACTCGGTCCGCGAGCACGCCCGCACCGAGTTCCGCGAGGAGGTGTGGCAGCAGCTCGCCGAAGGATTCCGGTTCGTGCCGGGCGACTTCGCCGACGACGCCGCGTTCGACCGGTTGCGCCGTACGATCGAGGAGCTCGACGAGGAACAACGCTCGCTCGTCGTGCTGCGAGACGTCGCCCGGCACGGCCTGCGCGAGCTGCTCGCGCGCGGTGAGGTGCGGGAACAGCGAGTCGACCGGGCTCTGGGACACCCACGACAGCGTGCGCCGGCGCATCCGTGCCATCGCGCGCGTCGACAGGCTGCTGACCGGCGAACCGAGCAGGTCGATCTCGCCGCCGGTGGCCCGCTCGCGCAGCGCCACGATCGACAGCAGGCTCGACTTGCCGCTGCCCGACGGACCCATCACCGCGGTGATGGTGCCGGGCCAGAACGCCGCCTCGACCCCGCGCAGGGCCTGCGTCTCGCCGGTCGCCGCGGCGTAGATCTTCACGACGTGCGCGCAGCGGACCGCGGGCATCGCGTCATGCGGAGGCACGGAGCACCTCCTCGTCGCGCGCGTCCTGGCGCCGCGGCCACGCGGCGACGATCATCGCGAGCCCGAGGACCACCAGCGCCGCGACGCCGAGCGGCGTGACCCGCAGCGCGAACACCGGCTGCGCCGCGCGATCGAGGTCGAGCAGCAGCGGCCCGAGCGGCACGACGGCGAGCACGGCGAGCACCGCGGCGACGATCGCCGTCAGCACGAGAAGGAGCAGCTCGGTACGCCGTGCCGTGGCCAGGCCATGCGACCCGAGGCCGGATCGCGCGAGCATCACGTCGGACGACCGGTTGCGGTCGCGCGAGCGGCGGCCGTGGACGACGGCCATCACGATCGCGAGGAAGGCGAGGAACACCGCGAGGGCGCCTTGGTAGGGCAGCGTCGTGCGCGCCGCGACGAGGGCCGGGTTCGTGCCGGCCTGCTCGAGGGTGTGGACCTCCTTCACCGGTGCGCCGGCGCCGGCGAGCTCGCCGGTCAGCGAGCCGGCGTCGCCGGTCGACCAGATCCAGGTCTCGACGTACGGGCGCGGGGGGATGTTCTCGGTGGGCGGGGCGAGCCGCGGGTCCCAGCGCGCCTTGGTCGGCAGCACGGCCGCGTCGCTCGCGACGAGCATCGGTCGGCCGCGCACGCCCGGGAACGTGGGGAGGACGGCGACGATCTTGGCCTGCTCGTTCCAGAACTGGGCGTCGACCTCGATGACGTCGCCGACGCGCAGATCGCTGGTGCCGACGGCGATCACGGGGATCGGGCTGATCGCGCCGCGGGCGTCGTGGTCGCGGAGCAGCTGCAGTGCGGCCTTCGCGTCGACGAGGGCGCCCTGGCCCGAGCCCCACGAGGTGACCTGCTCGAGCTGGTCGGGGTCGGCGGTGAGCAGGTCGTGGTAGCCGAACGTGCCGGGCACGGTGATGAGCTCGCGCCACACCATCGCCGAGCCGTCCGGGGTCTTGGGCGTATGCGCCTTCGGGACCGGCTTCCCGTCCTCCACCTCGGCGGCCTTGGGGATGCGCGGCATCGTCGGGTCCAGCGCCCAGGCGCCCTCGATCATCGCCGTCGTGCGCGCACCGGCCACGACCGCGGCGCGGTCCTTGACGACGGCGGACGTCGCCTGCGCTCCCGACGTCGCGAACAGCACCATGCCGAGGCCGAGCGCCATCACCGCAACGGTCACGACCTGCTCGTCGCCCGCCTGCGCCACGCGGCGTACGGCGAGCCAGCGGCCCGCTCGCCCCGGACGGCCGGGCAGTGCGGTCGAGCGCCGCGCGCGCATGCGGAGCAGGCGACCGGTGACGAGGGCGAGGACGGCGCCGAGCGCGGCGCACACCAGCGCCGGCACGGCGAGGCCCAGCGGACCGGGAGCGGGCGAGGGCGTCGACCAGGCGGCGAACATCGCGACGGCGGCGACCGCGACGAGCAGAGCGACCCAGGGCACGCGGCGGGTGCGCGGCGCGTGCGGTCGCGTGACCAGCGCTGCACCGACCGCCCCCACGAGGGCCGCGAGCGCGACGCCGACAAGCCCGACCAGTCCGGCGCGCGCTGCCGCCGGCAGCCACGTCGACGCGGCCATGCTGCCCGTGGGCCCGACGGCGGACGTGACGCCGACGGCGAGGAGCAAGCCGAGGACCGCGGCGACGAACGCCGGCAGCGCGGTCTCCAGCGCCCACAACCCGGCGGCCGGACCCGGTCCGACACCGACGGCGGCGCCGTGGCGCAGCTCGGTACGGCGCTCGACCGCGGTGAGGACCAGGAGCGCCAGCAGCGCGAGGAGGCCCGCGACGGTGCCCGTCGTGGCCAGCAGGGTGGCGCGGGTCGTCGACGCCTCGGCGAGCGACGTCGCCTGGCCGACCAGGGTGTCGATGCCGGAGACGACGCCGATGCGCAGCGGTCCCGGCGGCGCCTCCTGCGGTGCGCGGACCTCGGTGCGCAGCCGGCCGATCGCGGCGGCCGTCTGCTGCGCCTCGGCGAGCGTGAGCCCCGGCCGCAGGTGCGCCTCCACGGCCCACAGCAGCGAGTCGTCGGTGGCCTCGGCGATCTGCTCGGCGAGGGGGACGTCGGCGATCACGAGGCGGGCGCGCAGCGACGAGAGCTCGGAGTCGCTGGGGATGCCGCCCGAGCGCAGCGCCCAGTCGGTGCTGCCCGGCGGGTCGGCGGGGGTGCGTCCGTCGGCGGCCACGGCGTAGACGCCGGCGACGCGCACGGCGACGGTGGCGGGCAGCGGCGTACCGGGTGGCAGCACCTCGCCGGCGTACGACGTCTCGATGAGCATCGACACGACGTCGCCCGCGGACACCCCGAGCTCGGTCGCGGTCGGCTCGGGCAGCCACACACCGCGGCCGCCTGCCTGCTGGCGCACGACGAGGGCGGCAGCCGGGTCCTCGACCGCCGCGAGCCGCACCCGCACGTCGCCCGCGGGCGTGCGCACGAGCGGCCGGTAGGCCTCGCCGCTGTGGATCTCGGCACCGACGGAGACGGCGGTGACGGTGGCCGGCGTGAGGCCGGGGATGCGGGCGACGTCCTCGACGTAGGTCTGCTGGCTGTCGCCCGACGGCGCCTGCCCGCTGACCAGCCGCAGGCCGGGCGCGTCGGTGAGGCGCGCGCCCGGCGGGACGTCGCCGAGCACCGTCGCGAGCGACGACTGCCCGACGAGGTCGGCGAAGACGGCTCCGGACGCGGCGCACGCGGAGGCGATCACGAGGCACAGCAGCACGAGCAGGCCGCTGCCCCGGGAACGCAGGCCGCGCAAGGGTGCGCGCCGCCAGAGCGGCGACATCCGCGTCACGCGTGCCCTCCCTCGTCC
>JBGAJT010000033.1:0-17654 GCA_044224785.1 Candidatus Nanopelagicales bacterium
CGCCGGGGCGGGCCGCCCCGCACCCCCGGGGGGGTGGCTTCGAGGGCCGCGTCGTGGATGGGCCTTTAGCCGGTGCTGGGGCATAGGTTCCCGGTGAGCGACTCGACGAGCTCGGCCCGGCCCGGCTCGACGCCGCGCACCGCCGCCGCCTCGGACGCCGCCCACATCGACATCACGAAGCCGGGGGTGCAGAACCCGCACTGGGAGCCCGCGTGGTCGACCATCGCGCGCTGCACGGGGTGCAGCGTCTCGTCGTCGGCGACGTCCTCGACCGTGAGCAGCACGCGGCCGTGGAGCATTCCGACGAGCAGCAGGCAGGAGTTCGCCGTGCGCACGCGGACCCCGTCGCCGTCGCGCTCGGCGAGCACCACGGTGCACGCGCCGCAGTCGCCGGAGTTGCAGCCCTCCTTGGTGCCCCGGCTGCGGCCCTCGGCGCGCAGCCAGTGCAGGACGCTCGTCAGCGGGTCGACGTCGCGGAGCACGTGCACCTCGCCGCGGAACCAGAAGCGCACGGCGTCCGTGATGGCCATGGCGACTGCTCCGCGTCAGGCCCCCGCGGGCGCGGGGTCCTCGTCGGCCGGTGTCGTCGGCGGTGTACCGAGCAGCTGCGCGGGCGTCGCGACCCGGTAGCCCACGGGGAACAGGCGGATCCGCCCGTTGCCGGAGATCAGCCCCCACAGCCCGCGCGGCAGGAACAGCGTGATGAGGATGGCGACCACACCGAGGATGACGAGGTACCAGACGCCGAGCCCGGACAGCCACTGCTGCAGGGCGAAGAACACGACGGCGCCCAGGATCGGGCCCTCGATGGTGCCCAGGCCGCCGATCACCACGATGAAGATCATGAAGACGGCGTAGTTCACCGAGAACATCGCGGTCGGCTGCACCCGCAGCGTGTTGGCCGCGATCATCGCGCCGGCGAGGCCGCATCCCATCGCCGCGACGACGAACACGAAGCGCTTGGACTGCGTGACCCGGACGCCGAGCGAGGCGGCCGCCGTGGCATCGTCGCGGATCGCGGTGAACCCGAGGCCGAGGCGCGAGCGCATGATCAGGTAGGTCACCAGCACCGCGATGACGACGCCGGCGAGCGAGAGCCAGTAGACGTAGGCGATGCGACGGCCCGCGGCCAGCCCGCTGAAGCCGGTGAACGTCATGCCGATGCCGCCGCCGAAGATCGTCATCTGCATCACGATGAGCGCGATCACCTCGGCGACCACCCACGTGCCGATCGCGAAGTAGCCGCCCTGCAGCCGGAACACCAGGTAGGAGATCGGGATCGCGATGACGCCGGCCACGACGACGGCGAGCGGGACGGCCATGAACGGGTCGAGGCCGACCTTGTCGCTGAGGTAGACCAGACCGTAGGCGCCGATGCCGATGTAGGCCTGCTGGCCCACCGAGAGCATGCCGCCGTAGCCGGCGAGCAGGTTCCACATCGTCGCCATGGTGATGAGCGAGAACAGCGTGACGAGGCTGCCCTGGACGCCGCGGCTGACGACGTACGGCGCCAGCGGTGCGACGAGCACGAGCAGCACGAGCAGGCCGAGACCGATCCACGAGGCGCGGGTGGCCCGCTTGACCTTGGTGTGCTGGTGCACGACGGCGGGGTGCGTCTGCGTCGTCATGTCGTCACCGCCTTCGGCAGCAGGCCGGTAGGTCGGAACGCCAGGATGACGAGGAACACCAGGTGGCCGGCGAGGATGC
Organism: Candidatus Nanopelagicales bacterium; assembly: GCA_044224785.1. Taxonomy (GTDB): domain Bacteria; phylum Actinomycetota; class Actinomycetes; order S36-B12; family CAIYMF01; genus Longivirga. The sequence goes on from JBGAJT010000033.1 coordinate 1,708, forward strand.
CGTAGGACGGGTTGACCTGGGAGCCGAGCACCTGCGCGACGCCGAGCACCATGCCGCCGATGAGGGTGCCCCACAGCGAGCCGAGGCCGCCGATGATGACCGCCTCGAACGCGAAGATGAGCATCGCCCCGCCGTAGTAGGGGTCGAAGTTGCCGCGGATGCCGAGGAACATGCCCGCGATGCCGACGATGCCGATCGCGATCGCCGTCGACAGCGCGTAGACCCGACGGTTGTCGATACCCATGAGCTTGACCGTGTCCGGGTCGTCGCTCGCGGCGCGCATCGCACGCCCCAGCGGCGCCTTGGAGATGAACGCCTGCAGCGCCACGATCACCAGCACGCCGACGAGGAACGTGATGAGCGGGAGCACGCCGATCGAGAGGTCGGGCGTGATCTGGATGCTCGCGACCGAGAGGCTGCCGGTGGGCAGGCTCTGGCTGTCGGCGGTGAACTTCGCCTGCAGCAGCTGGGTGATGACGACCGACAGGCCGAACGCCGCGAGCAGCGGAGCCAGACCGCCCTGCGCGAGCGCGCGGTTGAAGACGCCCCACTGCAGCAGGTAGCCGACCCCGGCCATGATCGGGACGACGACGGCCATCGCGAGGAACGGCGAGATGCCGGTGGCCTGGACGACGACGAGACCGACGTAGGCGGCGAGGATCGCGAGGGCGCCGTGCGCCAGGTTCACGATGCGCATGACGCCGAACATCAGCGACAGGCCGGCCGCGAGGAGCGCGTAGAGACCGCCGAGCAGGACTCCCTGCACGAACGCGTTGATCCACTGCATCTGCGTCGTCCCTCAGATCCCGAAGTAGGCGGTGGCGATCTGGTCGCGGCTGAGCTCGGCGGGCGTGCCCTCGAGGACCGTGCGGCCCTCGAGCAGGCACTGCACCCGGTCGGCGACCTTCATGGACTGGTTCACGTCCTGCTCGACGACGAGCACGGTGGTGCCGTGACCGGTGATCGTCGGGAGCGCGGCGTAGATCTGCTCGACCACCACCGGGGCGAGACCGAGCGAGACCTCGTCGAGGAGCAGCAGCCGGGGGTTGCTCATGAGGGCGCGACCGATGGCCGCGGCCTGCTGCTCGCCGCCCGACAGGTTGGTGCCGAGCCGGTCCTTGCGGTCGGCCACGAGCGGGAACGCGTCGTAGACGGTCGCGAGGTTCCAGGGCCCGGGGCGCTTGGTGTGGGCGCCGACGAGGAGGTTCTCCTCGATGGTGAGGCTCGGGAAGATCTTGCGGCCCTCGGGCGTGAGCGCGATGCCGAGGGGCACGCGCTTGTGCGGCGGGAGGGTCGCGATGCTGGTGCCGTCGAAGGCGATGTCGCCGTTGGTCGGCGGTACGAGCCCGGCGATCGCCTTGAGCAGCGTCGACTTCCCGGCGCCGTTCGCGCCGATGACGGCGAGCGTCTCGCCCTCCTCGACGGAGAGGTCGAGGCCGTAGATCGCCTGGAAGTCGCCGTAGTGGACGTCGAGGGCGGACACCGAGAGCAGGCTCATGACGCTGCCTCGCCCATGTCGAAGGTGGAGCCGAGGTAGACCTCGATCACCTCGGGGCTGCGCATCACCGTCTGCGGGTCGCCGTGCGCGAGGATCCGGCCGAACGCCAGGCACATCAGGTCGTCGACCACTGCGAGCAGCGCGTGCACGATGTGCTCGATCCAGATGACCGTGACGCCGGAGTCGCGCAACCCGCGGATCATCTCGATGAGCGGCGGCAGCTCCTTCTCGGTGAGGCCGCCGGCGATCTCGTCGAGGAGGATCAGCTGCGGCCCGGTCGCCAGCGCGCGGGCGAGCTCGAGGCGCTTGCGGTCGAGCAGGCGCAGCTGCCCGGCGGGCACGTTCGCGAGGTTCGAGAGTCCGGCGATCTCGAGCGCCTCGGCGGCCTGGTCGTAGCCGGCCTGCCCGGAGGTGCCGCCGCCGAACGAGGCTCCGACGTAGACGTTCTCGAACACCGTCATGTCGACGAAGGGGCGGGGGATCTGGAAGGAGCGGGCGATGCCCAGGGTGCTCCGCGCCCCGGCCGACGCCTTCGTGATGTCCTTGCCGTCGTAGCGGATCACGCCGGCGTCAGGCGGCAGCACGCCGCCGATGAGGGAGAGCAGCGTCGACTTGCCGGCGCCGTTCGGCCCGACGATGCCGAGCGCGGTCCCGCGCTCGACCGAGAACGAGATGTCCTCCGCGGTGACGACCTTGCCGAAGCGCTTGGAGAGTCCTTCGACCTCGAGGATGGGGCTCATCCGGCCTCCCGACGTTGGTGGTGAAACGTGTGACCGTGCGGGGCGAGGAGGACCTCCTCGCCCCGCACGTCGTCCGTGCCTGCTGGTCGGCTCAGCTGCTGGGCAGCGGCTCGACCTTGCCGCCGAGCGGGACGTCGAGACCCATCTCCTTGGCGTGCGCGTTGGACACGATGACCAGGTCGTACGGGAACTGGCCGCCGCTGGTCTTGCGCCACTGGCCGCCCACGAGCGGGGTCTTGGCGATGTTCGGGAACGGGCCCGAGTTCCAGTCGAGGGTGCCCACGAGGGTGTCGACCTTCATCGTCTTGAGCGCCGCGGCGATCTTCGCCTTGTCGGTGCCGCCCGCCGCGGTCACGGCCGCGGCCGCCACCTCGAACAGCGACTCGGAGAAGCCGAGGGTCACGTTCCACTGCTTGCTGGTCGCCTTGGTGTAGTCGTCGGCGAACTGCTGCGAGGTCGTGCCGGTGACGCTGGACTTCGTCGGGTACGTCGGGGCCCACCAGACCTCGGTCGCGAGGTTCTGGGCGAGGTCTCCGAGGCCGGCGATCGCGGCGGGGAACTCGATGGCCTTGCCGATGGTGGCGACCTTGGGGTTGTAGCCCTGCTGCTTGGCCTGCTTCCAGAAGTTGATGAAGTCCGGCGGCGGCACGATGCCGTCGAGGATCTGGTCGTCGTTCTTCTTGAAGTAGGAGATCTGCGAGGAGAAGTCCTGCGTGCCGCTGGGGTAGAGGCCCGGGTTGTCGAAGGTGTAGCCGGCCGGTCCGATGATCGCCGGGAAGCCGTGCGCGGTGTCGGTGAACGCCTGGCCGTCGGCGTCGTTCGGGTAGAGCGCGCCGACCTTCTTGTTGGTGCCGACCTGGCCCCAGATGTCCATGTAGACGGCGGCCATGTCCTCGAGGCCCCAGAAGAAGTGGTACGACCACTTGAGGGCGGTGGACTTGTCGCCGGGGTTGGCGCCGAGGCCGGCGACCCACGGCTGCCACGGGGTGTCGGCGGTGATGCACGGCGTGGCGTTGGCCTCGCACTGCGCGGCGACGGGGACCGTCGTCTCGGGCGTCGCGTGCGCCATGAGGATGTCGACGCCGTCGGTGTTGATCAGCTCGCCGGCGACCTCGCCCGCGCGCTTGGGGTCGCTCTGCGAGTCCTTGAGGAGGATCTCGACCGAGTACGACTTGCCGCCGGCCTGGATCGGGTGCGCCTTGAAGTACGACGTCATCTGGTCGACGACGTACTGGTCGCCCTCGCCGAACGCGGCGAGCGCGCCGGTGATCGGGGCCACGTAGCCGATCTTCACGGTGCCGCCCGTGCCGGCGGACCCGGACGACGAGGAGCCGCCGTTGTCCAGCGACGACCCGCAGGCGGTCGCGAGCAGCGCACTCGCGGCGACGGCCGCGAGGAGGCGTGCGTTGCGTGCCACAGTCATGGAGGTTCTCCGTTTCGCGTCGTACGAGGTAGCCCTCGCAAGCGCAGGGCCCGAGCCGTGCGGTGTCGCGGAAGTTAGGGGCGCGTGAGGCCCGCGTGAACGTGTCGTTCCTCAGGACGGAATGCCGACGCACAACCGAGACCCAGGGGTTCGGTCAGGCTTGCCTTCGTCGGCGGCGTCGCTGAAAACGCTTGCAGGTCAAGCGATCTCGGCGCCTCGACGAGCGGCGTGACAGCCGCGTCCCCTGTCGTCCCGGATGGCGGGACGTCCCGCTGGGTGGGTCGCGCAGCCTTCTGGCGCGCGACGAGGGTCGTGGTCCCGCTACGTCGTCGCGAGCGCGTGGGAGGCGAGCTCGGACAGCGTCGGGCCGAGCGGTGCGTCGAGACGGATCGTCGCGAGGTCGTCGGCGCGCGTCGGGCCCTGGTTGACGACGACCACGGTCACGCCGGCCTTCGCCGCGCGCACCACGTGGCGGCGGCCGGAGAAGACGTGCAGCGAGGTCCCGAGGACGAGCAGGCTGCGCGCGGAGTCGACGAGGTCGTTGGCTGCAGCGACGCGGGATGGCGGGACGTTCTCGCCGAAGTAGACGACGTCGGGCTTGAGCAGACCGCCGCAGACCTCGCAGTCGACGACGGTGAAGCCGTCGAGCTCGTCGTCGGGGAGGTCGACGTCGCCGTCGGGGTTCACCGCGGTGATCGACGCGCTCCACCCGCGGTTCTCGTCGTCGAGGCGGCGTCGTACGTCGGCGCGCGGCACGACGCGGTCGCACGACAGGCACCGCACCCGGTCGAGCCGACCGTGCAGGTCGACCACCCGCTGCGACCCCGCCGCCTCGTGCAGGCCGTCGACGTTCTGGGTCACGACGCCCGCGACGAGGCCGCCCTGCTCGAGCTGCGCGAGGGCGCGGTGCCCCTCGTTGGGCGCGGCCCGGCCGATCAGCGCCCAGCCGACGTGGCTGCGCGCCCAGTAGCGGCGCCGGGCGACGGGGTCTCGCGTGAAGGTCTGGTAGGTCATCGGGGCGTGGCGGCGCTGGGCGGCCCCGGAGGGGCCCCGGTAGTCGGGGATCCCGGACTCCGTGGAGATGCCGGCCCCGGTGAGGGCGACGACGTGCCCTCGCGTGAGGAGCGCTGCGAGGTCGTGCTGCTGGTCCACGTCCGTAGTCTGCGGGCACAGGGGCCGATCTGCCTCTTGACCGCTCAACGAGCGTTGCGCTGGCGGACCTTCCACGGCTCCCACCACGTCCGGTTCTCGCCGTACCACCGCACCACCTCGGTGAGCCCGGTCTCGAGCGGCGTGAGCGGCGACCAGCCGAGCGCCCGGATCCGGGCGGTGTCGAGGGAGTACCGGCGGTCGTGGCCGGGGCGGTCCTCGACCTGGACCACGCGCGAGGCATCGGCACCCGCGAGGTCGACGAGCAGACTGAGCAGACGCTGGTTCGTGAGCTCGGCTCCGCCGCCGAGGTTGTAGATCTCGCCGGAGCTGCCCCGGGACAGCGCGATCCCCAGGCCGCGGCAGTGGTCGTCGACGTGCAGCCAGTCCCGCACCTGCAGACCGTCGCCGTAGAGGGGCACGACACCGTCCTCGAGCAGAGTGGTGACGGCGAGCGGGACCAGCTTCTCGGGGAGCTGGTACGGGCCGTAGGTGTTCGAGCCGCGCGTGACTACGACGTCGAGCCCGTGCGTCCTCGCGTACGACAACGCGAGGAGGTCGCTCGCTGCCTTGGACGCCGCATACGGCGAGTTGGGATCGAGCCGGTGCGTCTCGGCGCAGGATCCGACGTCGATCGATCCGTACACCTCGTCGGTCGAGACGTGCAGGAAGCGTCCGGTCCGGTGCCGCAGCGCCGCGTCGAGCAGCGTCTGCGTGCCCAGCACGTTGGTGGCCACGAAGTCGCGGGCGTGCACGATCGACCGGTCGACGTGCGTCTCGGCCGCGAGGTGGACGATCGCGTCGCACCCGGCCACGAGCGAGTCGACGAGGTCGACGTCGAGGATGGACCCCTCGACGAAACGCAGCCGTGGGTCGTCGGCGACCGGTTCGAGGTTGGCGCGGTTGCCGGCGTAGGTGAGGGAGTCGAGGACGACCACCTCGCTGAGGTCGTCGAACCCGGGGAGGCCAGGGCCCAGTGCCGAGCGGACGAGGTGCGAGCCGATGAAGCCGGCGGCGCCGGTCGTGAGCAGACGCATCGATCACCGTCCCTCGGATGCTCCCTCACCTTATCGGCCGCGGCCGGTACCGACCGATCGCCTGAACCGGCTGGGGCGCGCCGCAGCGAGGTCGGGTCGACGGGTGCTGCTCGGCGGTGACGACCGTCGCGGCATCTTCATCTCCGAGGGCCTCGGCCACGCGTTCTACAGCCTCCAGGACCACGCGACCGTCGCCTACATCTGCAGCACCTCGTGGTCGCCGGGCGGCGAGCACGAGGTAGACCCGCTCGACCCCGCGATCGGCATCGACTGGCCGTCGGACCGCGATCCGATCCTGTCGTCCAAGGATCGCGAGGCGCCATCGTTGGCCGAGGCGGCAGAGCGCGGCCTGCTCCCGTCGTACGCCGACTGCCTCGCGCTCTACGCCGACCTCGCGCTCTGACGCAGCACCTCGCTGGCGCGGCGCAGTTGCCACCGGGGTGTCGGACGCCGTCTGATGCGGGCATGACGCACCACGAAGGGTTCTCCGAGCTCGCCGTCCAGCTCCAGGAGCAGCGCACCGAGGCCCTGCACCACGGGCTCGACCTGGTCGGGCAGGCCTGGCGCTCGTTCGACCAGCCGCGTCCGGCGCAGCCGCCGATCTCCGAGCACACGCTGCAGATCGCCGACGCGCCCCTGCCCAGCACCGGCGTCGGCGTTCCGGCGGCCCTCGATGTCGCGGCCCACATCCTCGACGAGTCGCTCGCGCACGCCCGGCCCCGCTACTTCGGCTACATCGGGTCCTCGGGCCTCGAGTCGGCGGTGCTGGCCGATGCGCTCGCGACGTCGCACGACACGAACCTCGCGGCCGAGTCGGCGGCGGCCTACGTCGTCGAGCAGCAGGCACTGCGGTGGATGGCCGAGTTCGTCGGCTACCCGTGGGGCGGCGGCACGTTCACCAGCGGCGGCATGCAGTCCAACCTCACCGCGCTCATGGCGGCGCGGACCCGCGCCTTCCCCTCCAGCCGGGTCGGCGGGCTGGCGGCGACGTCGCCCGTCCTCTACGCGTCGTCGGACGCCCACTCGAGCATCGAGCGCGCGGTCGAGGTCCTCGGGCTCGGCAGCGGCAACCTGCGTCGGGTGCCGATCGACGTGAACCGTCGGATGCAGCCTGCGGCGCTGCGCGAGCTGGTCCTCGCCGACCTCGACGCCGGCCTCGTGCCGGTCGCCGTCGTCGCGACCGCGGGCACGACGATCACCGGCGCGGTCGACCCGCTCGACGCGATCGCCGACGTGTGCGAGGAGCTCGGCGTCTGGATGCACGTCGACGGCGCCTACGGGCTGCCGGCGTCGAGCACCCCGACGGCCGGCCCGCTGTTCGCCGGGCTGGCGCGCGCCGACTCGGCGAGCGTCGACGCGCACAAGTGGATGTTCGTGCCGAAGGCGTGCAGCGTCCTGCTCGTGCGCGACCAGGAGAACCTCACGCGCGCGTTCCGCCACGACGCGTCGTACATGGTCGAGGAGGAGGGCTTCCGGCACCCGGTCGACGGCACGCTGGAGTACTCGCGGCCGTTCCGGTCGCTCAAGCTCTGGACCGCGCTGCGCGCCCACGGCGCCGACGCGTTCCGCGACGCGATCGAGCGCAACCTGCTGCTCGCGCGCCACCTGCACGCGCTCGCCGTCGAGCACCCGCGCTTCGAGCCGCTGCTGCCGTCGGCCGACCTGTCGATCGTGCCGCTGCGGCGCATCCCGTCCTCGGGCGACGTCGACGCGCACAACATGGCGCTCGCCCGCGAGATGCAGGTCGACGGCCGGGTCTACGTGACGAGCGCGGTGATCGACGGCACCGCGTGCCTGCGGCCGTGCATCGTCAACTACCGCACCCGGACCGAGGACGTCGAGTCCATCCTCGCCGTCGCCGACGAGCTCGGCTCCCGCCTCGAGACCGCCTGACCTGGCCCACGCGTCGTGCGCAGGGCATCATCGGGCTGCCCGGACGTCTCGCCGGAGGACCGTGGAGGCAGCGATGGTGGACGGTTTCGACGAGGCCGGGATCCGTGCCGCCGAGCGGCGGCTGGAGGCCTCCCTCTCGTCCGACGACCCGACCGCGTGGGTCTACGACTACACCGAGGACGCCGTGTTCGACGCCGGGCACACCGTGGAGGGGCGCGCTGCGCTGCTCGACATGGCGCGTGGGATGCACGGCCTGTCCGACGTCTCCATCCGGGCGCTGCGCACCGAGGGCTCGGAGAGGTTGGCGACCGTGTGGTGCGAGGCGTCGTGGACCAGCGGGACGCCGGCGGTCAGGACCGACGTACGCGGGATCCTGGTGTGGCGCAAGGAGTCTGACGGGTGCTGGCGCGTGCTCATGGAGCACATCGGGCGACCCGTGACCGGCCGGGTCAGGGGCCCTTGAAGTCCTGGATGATGTTGCCGCCGTCGACGACGAACGGCTGCCCGGTCACGTACGACGCCTCGTCTGTGGCGAGGAATCCGACGACAGCCGCCACCTCGTCGGGGCGCGCGCAGCGCCCGACCGGTGTGTAGGTACCGGCCACGAGCTCGTCGGGCTCTGACGAGCCGGTGGCGATCCAGCCGGGGTTCACGGAGTTGCACGTGATGCCGCTGCGCCCCTCCTCGATCGCGATCGCGCGCATCAGGCCGTCCATGCCGGCCTTCGCGGCCGAGTAGGCGCTGCTCCCCGACGCCGACACCATCGGCCCGGTGACGCTGGACATCATCACGATCCGGCCGTGCCCCTGCGCCTGCATCACCGGCAGCGCGGCACGGGTGGCGTTGACCGCGGTGAGCAGCGTGAGGTCGAGCTGGCGCAGCCACGCGTCGATCGGCTGGCCGGCGAACGTGCCCGACTCGATCGTGACGCCGGTCTGCACCATGCCCGCGTTGTTCACCAGGACGTCGAGGCGCCCGAGGTGCCCGACGGTCTCGTCGACGAGACGTCGCGCCTGCTCAGGGTCGGTGAGGTCGGCCAGCAGTGCGAGCGCGTCGATGCCCTCGGCCGACAGCTCGCCCGCGCGCTCGTGCACGCGGTCCGACGTCGCGCTGACGACGACGCGCGCCCCCATCCGGCCGAGCAGCCGCGCCGTCGCGAACCCGATCCCGTCCGGAGCACCTGCCCCGGTCACGAGCGCCGCACGACCTGCCAACGAGAACGGAGCCACCATGCCCAGCACGCTACCCACCCCCGATCGTTCCCGGTGAAGGTGCCCTGAACTGCGCTCTCAGCATCTACAGCGCCCCAAGCCGCCGTTGTCCACCACCGAGGCGAACAGGCCTTGGGGCGCCTGGAGTGCTGAGACGGCACTTCAGGGCACCTTCAGCGTGTTCTGCCGTGGGTGGGGGCGGCGGGGTCAGGTGGGGTCGGGGGTGGTGCGGGCGAGGACCATCATGCGTTCCTCGATCGTCGCGGGGACCGAGGTGATCTCGGCGGGGACGCCGGCGGCGGCGAGGACGGCGCGCAGCTCGTCGGGGTCGGCGTCGGCGACGCGGACGTCGCGGCCCGCGAGCATCACGGGGGCGCCGGCTGCGTTCAGCGCGGAGAACGCGGCGGCCCAGTCGTCGGTGCGCACCGCCCAGGCCTGCGTGCCGCCGATGATGTCGGCGGCGCTGCCCTGTGCGACCAGCCGCGCACGCGACATGAGCAGCAGCCGGTCGCACTGCTCGGCCTCCTGCATGTAGTGCGTCGTCACCAGCACTCCGGCGCCGCGCTCGGCCTGCTCGCGGATCGTGTCCCAGAGCGCGGCGCGCGCCACGGCGTCGACGCCCGATGTCGGCTCGTCGAGCACGACGAGCTCGGGGGAGTGCGCGAGCGCGGCGAGGAACGCGAGCTGGCGCTGCAGCCCGAGCGAGAGGTCGCGCACGAGCGTCCCCGACGAGTCGGCGAGCGGACCGGGCAGCGACGGCACGGCGGCGCCGTACGCCTGGCAGGTGAACGCGAGGTTCTCCGCGACAGTGAGGTCGCCGTAGAGACCGAGGCCCTGCGACACGTAGCCCAGCCGGGCGCGACGCTCGCGATCCGGTGGGCCGCCGAGTATCTCGACGTCGCCGGTCGTCGTCGGCAGCAGCCCGAGCAGCATCCGGATCAGCGTGGTCTTGCCCGCGCCGTTCGCGCCGAGCAGGCCCACGACCTCGCCCGCCTCGACCTGCAGGGTGACGTCGTCGACCGCCGTGAACGCCCCGAAGGCGCGCGTCGCGTGCTGCGTGCGGGCCAGGATGTTCATGCCGCACCGCTCTGCTTCGGGCTCCGCGCGGGAGCCGGCGTGCGACGCGGGGGCAATGCCAGGTGCGAGCGGCGGCTCATGCCGCACCTGCTGCGGCGCGGCGGGCGAGGGAGAGGGCGACGACGGCGTCCTCGAGGTCGGGGGTCACGACCTGCGCGTCGGCGGGGATCACGGCGCCGTCGGCCCAGTGCTCGTGGTGCAGCAGCCCGCGGCGCCACGACCGGCCGCCGTCGTGGCGCACCGGCGACACCGTCACGCGACCGGGGACCGAGGCGAGCACGTCGTCGAGCGTGCCCTGCGCGAGCACCTGCCCGGCGTCGAGCGCCAGCAGCCGCTCGGCGCGCTCGGCCTCGTCGAGGTACGTCGTCGACATGACGACCGCCGCCCCGCTCGCCGCGGCCTCGGACACCAGGCGCCAGAGGTCCACCCGGCTGACCGGGTCGACGCCGGTGCTCGGCTCGTCGAGCACCAGCAGCTCGGGCTCGTGGACCATCGCGAGGCAGAAGCCGAGCTTGCGCCGCATGCCGCCCGACAGCTGCGCTGACGTCCGGTCCGACGCTGCGGTCAGGCCCGCGCGGTCGAGCAGCTCGGTACGCCGCGCGTCGAGGCGCGCGCCCGACAGCCCGTAGATCCCGCCGACGAAGTCGACGTTCTGGCGCACCGTCAGCGCCGGCCACGAGCCGGTGGTCGCCGGCAGGTAGCCGATCCGCTCCGGGCTCGGAGCCGACACGGTGCCCTCGTCGAGGGCCACCTCGCCGACGAGCGCGCGCAGCAGCGTCGTCTTGCCCGCACCGTCGCCGCCCACGACGGCGACGACGCTGCCGGGCTCGACCTCGAGCGTCACGTCGTCGAGGGCGAGGGTGCTGCCGAGCCGTACGCGGGCACGGCGTACGCCGAAGGTCATGACGTCGGCGCCTCGTGCTCGTGCCGCTCCTCGACCGCCTTGCGGCGACGACCCGGCGCGAGGTCGCGGCGGAACCGGATCGTGGCACCGGTGAAGACCACGATGGCCATCACGGTGAGCACCGCGAACGGGATCCAGAGCGACGCGAGCGAGGCGCCGCGCAGCATCACGCCCTGGCTGATCATCGTGAAGTAGGTGAGCGGCAGCAGGTAGCCGATCCACCGGACGCCCGGCGCCATCGCGTCGAGCGGGAAGATCATGCCGCTGAGCAGGATCTGCGGGAGCAGGAAGAAGAACGCCGTCTGGATCGCCTGGCCGGTCGTCTGCGAGATCGTCGAGATGAAGACGCCGAGGCCGAGCACCACGAACAGGAACAGCGCGGCGCCGAGCGCGAACACGAACGGGTTGCCGTTGAACGGCACCTTGAACAGCAGCATGCCGATCACGGTGATCGCGACCATGTCGATCGACGCGAGCAGGAAGTACGGCGCGATCTTGCCGAGGATCACCTGCGTCGGTTTGATCGGCATGACCGCGAGCTGCTCGAGCGTGCCGGACTCGCGCTCCTTCACCAGCCCGATGCTGGTGACGATCGTGCCGATGAACGTGAGGATCAGGCCGATGATCGCGGGCACCATGACCCACGACGTCTCGAGGTCGGGGTTGTAGAGCACCTGCGTCGTGACCTTGTCGCCGGCGCGGTTGAGCACCGACACGATCGCCTGCGCGGCGAACAGGTTCGAGCCGTCGACGAGAGCGAGGACCGGCGTCTGGCCGGTCACGAACGCGACGTCGACCTTGTTGTCCTGCAGCAGCTGCTCGGCGTACGCCTGGTCGCCGGACGGGTCGGTGACGGTGACGTCGAAGAACGACGTCGGCAGCGTCGAGGCGAGCTGCTCCGCCTGGGCACCGACGATCGCGGTCTTCACGGTCTCGACGTTGAAGCTCGCGGCGTACCCGAAGATCACCAGCAGCAGCAACGGCATCGCGACCAGCATGCCGAGCGTCCGTCGGTCCCTCCGCAGCTCGCGGAACTCCTTGAGGATCATCGCGCGCACGGTGCCGACGCTAGACCTCGCGGGCCCGCCGTGGCAGGTCCTGAGCCACGCCCTACCGGTCGCGCACGACCCGCACGAGTGAGAGGTCCGGCACGTACGCGCCGCGCACGTGGCCGAACGGAGCCGACGCCGTCTCGCGCAGGAACGTGAGGTTCTCCGCAGTGATCTCCTCGCCGGGCATGAGGTTCGGGATGCCGGGCGGGTACGCCGCGACGCTGTCGGCCGACACCCGGCCGACCGCCTCCTCCACGGGCACGACCTCGGCCTCGGCGAACCAGGCCTCGCGCACCGTCATCCGGCGCGGCCCGGCCGGTGGCGGGCTCGAGACCTCGCGGTGCGCGGTCGAGCCCTGCGGCAGGCGGAGCAGCGCGTCGGCGAACTCGTCGGCGTCGGGCTCCACCCCGGCGCCGACGATCGTGACGACGACGTCGTCGGTCGACAGCTCGAGGTGGTGGCCGAGCTCGTGGAAGAGCAGCTCGCGCGCCTCGTGCCCGCTGATGCCGCCGGCGCGGGTGTCGATGACGACGCGCAGCGGGTCGATGTCGACGACCGACGGGAACTCGCTCAGCTGCGGGGTGGCGTCGCGGAACCGGCCGTCGGCGGTGATGCGGTCGCGCAGCCGCTGCACCGACGCGAGGCTGCGGCCGATCGTCTCGGTACCGCGGGCCGCGAGCTGACGGCGCGCGAGGTCGAGCGACGCGAGGAGCAGCGTCGACTCCGACGTGGAGCGCATCGAGCGCATCGCGCGGTCGACGAGCGGCTCGAGCCGGTCGGCGTAGGGCCCGTGGCCCAGGTGGATCAGCGCCGTCTGGCCGAGCGAGCCGCCGAGCTTGTGCATCGACGACACCACGAGGTCGGCGCCGAGCCGCGCGGCGTTCGTGGGCAGGTCGGGGTGGAAGCCGAGGTGCGCGCCCCAGGCCTCGTCGACGACGAGCGCGACGTCGTGCGAGTGCGCGACGGCGACGAGCGCCTCGACGTCGGCGCACGCCCCGAAGTACGACGGCGTCACGACGATCGCGGCCGCGGCGTCGGGCGACGCGGTGAGCGCCTCGTCGAGCGCCTGCGGCGTCAGGGTGTGCAGGATGCCGAGCCGCGAGTCGATGTCGGGCGTCACGAACGCGGCCTCGAGCCCCGACATCGCCAGCGCGTCGACGACCGACGAGTGCACGCTGCGCTGCGCGACGAGCGAGCCGCCGAGCCCCGCGACCGCGAGGCCGCACACGAGGTTGCCCTGGCTCGACCCGTTGGTGAGGAACCAGGTGCGCCGCGCGCCCCAGGCCTCGGCGGCCAGCGCGAGCGACTCGTCGAAGGGGTTGCCCGGCCCGAGGTCGATGCCCTGCACCATCGTCTGCACGTCGAGCCGCAGCACGTCCTCGCCGACGTACTCGGCCAGGAACGACTGCGCCTCGGGGCTGCCCTGATGGCCGGGGATGCCCCAGCGCACGTGCTCGGCGTCGATGAACGCGGTGAGCGCGTCGACGTAGGGCGAACGGTCCTGGCGGGCGGTGTCGAGCGGCGTCCAGCGGCGGGTCATCCCGCGATCCTGCCCGACCCCATCCCCCCGCCCCAGCCCACCCCGCCGTTCTCACTGAATGTGCCATTCGTTGCTAAGAGAGCAACAATCCTTCCGTTCACGTCCGGGGCGCGGGACGCACGCCACGTCCGCGAGGCGGTCCGGCGGTCGCGGTCGGACCGGACCGGGGGTGGCAGGCTGGCGGCGTGCTGGTCGCCGGGTTCTGGGGGTTCGTGGGCGGTGTCGCCCTCGTCCTCGGCGCGCTGCTGGCGCTGGCCCGCCCGTTCTCCGCGCGCACCATCGGGCTGGTGATGGCCTTCGGCGCCGGTGTCCTCATCTCCGCGCTCGCCTTCGAGCTCACCGAGGACGCGTACGACGCCGCCGGCGCCCGCGAGGTCGTCGTCGGCCTCGCGCTCGGCGCGATCACCTTCTACGTCGGCGACCGCTGGCTCGACCGCGTCGGCGGCAAGCACCGCAAGCGCTCGTCCGGCGCGCAGGCCGGCCCCGGCACCGACGCGAAGGGCCTCGTCCTCGGCGCCCTCCTCGACGGCATCCCCGAGTCGGCCGCCATCGGCATCACGCTGGTCGGGGGCAAGAGCGTCGGCCTCGCGGTCGTCGCCGCGGTCTTCCTGTCGAACGTGCCGGAGTCGATGTCGGCCGCGACCGGTCTGCGCAAGGCGGGCCACTCGCCGCGCTGGATCGTCGGGCTGTGGTGCGGTGTCGCCGTCGCGTCGGGCCTCGTCGCGGCGCTCGCGTTCGTCCTCCTCGGCGGCTCGAGCCCGGGAGTTCTCGCCGTCATCCAGGCCTTCGCCGCAGGCGCGATCCTCACCATGCTCGCCGACACGATGATGCCCGAGGCCTTCGAGAACGGCGGCGCGGCTGTGGGCCTGGTGACCACGTCCGGCTTCGCGCTGGCCTTCCTCCTCAGCCAGCTGGCCTGAGCGCCTCCAGCGCAGCGCCGCTCGCATCACGACCGCGGTCACGCTGCGTGCTGTGATCCAGTCGTCCGGAGGACGGCGGCATCGGCTGAAGAACGGGGTCCGGCGGGTCCGATGACCACGCCATGCTGTTCCGCGCGCTGCGACGCCTCGTCGGCCTGATGATCGTGTTCGCCGTCATCACGATGGTCGTGAACAACGGCGGCACCGGTCTGGCCGCGCGCTCGATGAGCGGGTACCTGTCGGCGTTCGACGCCGCGGAGGGGGGCGACTACGCCAAGGCAGATGCGATCGGCACCGACCTCTCGCGGCAGTGGGACCACCTGCGCCTGCAGGTCGTGCAGGTGCTGCACCAGGCCGAGAAGGTCGTCACCGACCTGGCCCCGCACTGATCTCGACGGAACTGCCTCAGGCAGCGGTCTCGGACGCAGCAGGCTCGGACGCCGCAGCCTGCTCGGCCTTGCGGCGCGCGCGCCGGCGGTCCCACCAGCGCAGCCCGGCGAGGACGCCGAACACGTAGATCGCGCCGACGATGCCGTCGATGACGTAGTGCTCCCCGCTGTAGACGAGGACCGCGAGCATCACGATGGGGTACGCGACGAGGAACGGGCGCAGCCACCAGCGCTGCTTGACCGGCACACGCGGCCAGAACCACACCGCGATGAGCACCGCGAACGCCGTGTGCAGGCTGGGGATCGCGGCGACGTCGTTGGCGGTGGCGGCACCGAGGTCGATGAGCTGGCGCGCGCCGTGCAGGCCGACCATGTCGAGCCCGCGCGTCGAGATCCGGTCGAGGGCCGGGAGGTAGCCGTCGCGCGCGGCGTACCACGGGGGAGCGGTCGGGATGAGCGCGAACGTGATGAGGCCCGCGAAGGACAGCACCACCAGCGCGCGCGTCCACTTGAACCAGTGGTCGCGGTCGCGCAGGTAGAGGATCGCGGCGATCACCCAGACGCCGAGGAAGTGGCTGATGTACCAGAGCGACCCCACCGCGTCCCACCAGTGGGTCGCGTTCGGGTCGTAGACGTGCTCCTGCAGCCACACGGTCGGGACGACGCCGAAGAACAGCAGCCGGTCGGCATCGATCTGCGGCGTGATCGCGACGGGCCGGCCGAGCGCCTCGGCCGCGTGCCGCGAGAAGTCGTACAGGTACAGGATCACGATGACCGGGACCCAGTCGACGAAGATGCGGCCGACGTCGCGCCAGGTGCGCCCGACACTCGCGGCGACGAGGCCGGACAGGATCCAGAGCGTCTGATAGCCGCGGTCGAACGGGAAGCCCTGCGTGACGATGAACGTCGCGAGCGCCACCGCCCACACGCCGACGGCCACCCAGCCCAGCCGGCGGCGTAGCGCGCTGACGCCGGGCGCAGCAGCGCCCTCGGCGCCCTCGGCGCCCTCGGGCACCGCGGTGCTGGTGACGGTGCCGGCCGCGGCATCGGCGTCGGTGTCGGTGTCGACGACGACGGGCGCGCGGTCGGTCGCGGGGTTCGCGACGGGGTCGGT
>JBGAJT010000340.1:0-3343 GCA_044224785.1 Candidatus Nanopelagicales bacterium
GCACGGCCTCGCCGTTGTGATACGCGCCGCGCAGCGCGGCGAGGCGCGAGTCGAGCACGTGGTAGCGGGTGGGATCGATCAGCATCCGCGGCTTGCGCCCGGGGCCGCCGGGCCCACCCGGGCCGCTGCCTTTCGGCGCCTCGGCGAGCGCGGCCTCGAGGGTCGCGAGGTCGAGGTCGGCGACGTCGCCCTGGCCGAAGAGCGCCTGGGCGGCGGCCTCGACCTTGGCCCGCTCGTCGGGGCCGTGCACGAGGTCGGTGAGCTCCTGGGCCAGCGCGCGCTGGCCCTCGCGCGCCTGCGGCCGTTCGCGGGTGGCCTCCTCGAGCGCCTCGATCTCCTCGTGGCTGCGGAACGAGAAGATCCGCAGGAGCGACGGGACCAGGGCGTCCTCGACGTTGAGCCAGAACTGGTACCAGGCGTACGGCGTGGTGAGCTCGGCGTCGAGCCAGACGGTCCCGGACTCGGTCTTGCCGAACTTGGTGCCGTCGGACTTGGTCACCAGCGGCGTCGTCAGCGCGTGCACGCGGTCGCCGGTGACCCGGCGCACGAGGTCGACGCCGGCGACGATGTTGCCCCACTGGTCCGAGCCGCCGGTCTGCAGCGAGCAGCCGAACTGCTGGTGCAGCTGCAGGTAGTCGTAGGACTGCAGCAGCTGGTAGCTGAACTCCGTGTAGCTGATGCCCGTCTCGAGGCGTGCCCGGACCACCTCGCGGTCGAGCATGCGGTTGACGCTGAAGTGCTTGCCGACGTCGCGGAGGAACTCCAGCGTGGACAGGCCCTGCGTCCAGTCGTAGTTGTTGACCATGACCGCCGGGTTGTCGGGCGAGTCGAAGTCGTAGAAGCGCTCGAGCTGCACCCGGAAGCGGGCCACCCACTCGGCCACGACCTCGGTCGGGTTCAGGGTGCGCTCGCCGGACTCCTTGGGGTCGCCGATGAGACCGGTCGCCCCGCCCACGAGCGCGAGCGGCCGGTGGCCGGCGAGCTGGAAGCGCCGCACGGTGAGGATCTGCACGAGGTTGCCCATGTGCATGCTCGGCGCGGTCGGGTCGAAGCCGCAGTAGAGCGTGATCGGCCCGGCGGCGGCGTCGGCGCGCAGGGCGTCGAGGTCGGTCGACGTCGCGATCAGGCCGCGCCAGGCCAGGTCGTCGAGGACGGCGACACGCGCGCGGGCGGCGTCGTCGAGGGCGTCGAGGTCGAGGGCGGCCACGAGGTCGTCGGAGGTGCTCACGGCGGTCATCCTCCCGCACGCCGGGCGCGGATCCCGCGCGGGTTCTCGCCGCCGCCCGACGTCACCCCGCGTCACCCGACGTCACGCCCCCGTCACCGCGGAGACGACACGACGTCACGAACCGGCCGCTTGCACCGCCGCAGCCCTGCGCAGTCCTACGTTGCCCCTGCACCCGGATGCCGGGTCGCGCCCCGCCCGTCCTGGAGGCCGACGATGCACGTGACAGCCCGAACCCTGCGCAGGAGCGCCGCGATCGGCGCGACCGCCGGCGCCGCCTCGCCCGGCGCAGTCGTCGGCGCCGGCGCCCCGCAGGCGGCACCCGCCGCGCCCGCCGCCCGCCACCGCGTCGTCCCCGCCCTGAGCGCGCAGCCGCACATCAAGAAGCTGCCGTCGAAGGTCGTCCCCGGGGCCAGCCCGTTCGACTGCCAGCAGGAGTTCGAGGGCTTCTACTGCTACGGCCCCGACGAGATCCGCACGGCCTACTCGATCAAGCCGCTCCTCGACCGCGGCAAGGACGGCCGCGGGCGCACCATCGTCATCGTCGACGCGTACGCCGCTCCCGGGATCGCCGCGGACCTCAAGGCCTTCGACGCGACGTTCGGCCTGCCCGACCCGCAGCTGCGCATCGTGCGCCCCCAGGGCGCGAACTGGGACCCGAAGGACCCCGAGCAGCAGGGCTGGGCGGGCGAGACCGACCTCGACGTGCAGTGGGCGCACGCGGTGGCGCCGGGCGCGAAGATCGTGCTGGTGCAGGCCCGCAGCAGCGACGACGCCGACATCCTCGCCGCGACCCGGTGGGCCGTCGACCACAACGTCGGTGATGTGATCTCGCAGAGCTTCGGCGAGGACGAGCGCTGCGTGACGCCCGCCATCGCACGGGCGCAGCACCAGGTGTTCCAGAAGGCCACCGCGAAGGGCATCACCCTGTTCGCCTCGAGCGGCGACCAGGGATCGGCCCAGCCCGACTGCGACGGCGACAGCTACCGCAAGGCCGTCTCGAGCCCGGCGACCGACCCGCTCGTGACCGCCGTCGGCGGCACGTTCCTCGACACCACGGTGCCCGGCGGCGCGTACCTCGAGGAGGCCACGTGGAACGAGAGCGACACCTACGAGGCGGCCGGCGGCGGCGGGTTCAGCCGGCTGGTCCGCAAGCCCTGGTTCCAAAGCGGCGTCGTCCGTGGCTCCGCGCGCGCCGTCCCTGACGTCGCCTACAACGCCGGCATCGACAGCGGCGTCATCTGCGTGTTCGGCGACGCCGCGACGGGCGGCCAGGGCCAGGCGTACTTCCTCGTCGGCGGCACCAGCGCGGGATCCCCGCAGTGGGCGGGCCTCGCGGCCATCGGCGCACAGATCGCGCACCACCGCCTCGGTGCCATCAACGACGACCTCTACGCGCTCGGTGCCTCGCGCAAGGCGAAGTCGCTCTTCCACGACATCACCGGCGGCAACAACGCGTTCACCTACAACGCTGGCGACGACAACTTCGTGACGATCCCCGGATACGCGGCCAAGAAGGGCTGGGACCCCGCGACCGGCTGGGGCTCGCCGATCGCGTCGGCGCTCGTGCCCGCGCTGGCCCGTCGGGCCTGATCCACGCACCATCGGTTGAGGGGACGCGCGCCGCGCGTCCCCTCAACCGCGTCTGGGGCCGCTCACGTGTGGATCGCCGAGACCCCTGAAACGCCAGGGGTTCTCGGTCGCCCGCGTGATCCCGATGCGCGGACCGGACGCGACCAGGTCGTCGACGAGCGGTGTGCCGGCGCGGAGCCGCAGCGCACCGCGCGGCGACGTCACGCGCTCCCCCGTCCACGACCCGTCCAGCCCCAGGCACGCCACGAGGTTCGCCGGACCCGAGGCGAGCGCGCGCTCGGCAGCGCCCGGACGCCGTCGGGACCGCGCCAGCTCCGCACCGTCGACGACCTCGCCGCCGCGCAGCAGGACGGCCGACGCGCGGCCCTCGGGACCGCACACGACGTTCGCGCACCAGTGCACGCCGTAGGTGAAGTAGACGTAGACGCGCCCCGGCGGCCCGAACATCACGGTCGTGGGCGGGGTCGGCCCCCCCCCGGCGGGGGAGGCCGCGGCCTCCCCCCCCGCGGAGGCCTCCACCTCCCC
>JBGAJT010000341.1:0-3326 GCA_044224785.1 Candidatus Nanopelagicales bacterium
CTTCACGCGCGCGGGCATGCCGCCGGCCGTGATGCCGTCGATCTCCTCGACGTGGCCGATCGCCTCGCGGCGCGCGCGGTAGTCCTCGTGCGCGCGCTGGTAGGCGGCGGCCAGCTCGGGATCGGTCGCGAGCCGGTCCTGCATCGCCTTCATCACGCCCTCGGCCTCGAGGGTGCCGATGAGGCCTGCCGCGCGCGGGCAGGTCAGGTAGTACAGGGTCGGGAACGGCGTGCCGTCGGGCAGGCGCGGCTCGGTCTCGACGACGTCGGGGTCGCCGCACGAGCAGCGGTGCGCGACACCGCGCACGCCGCGGGGCTCGCGGCCGAGCTGGCGGCGTACGGCGTCGACGTCGGCGGGGTCGGTCACGGTCACTTCGGGGCGTTGGGTCGCACGTTGATCACGGTCTTCCCGTCGTCGCCCGCCGCCGCGCCGTCGGTGGTCTGCACCGACTTCCACAGCGTGCCGTACCACGCGACCGGGGCCGCAGCCTTCTTCGACGACGACGGCGCCGGGGCCTCCGACGGGTCGAGCACGACGTAGCCCACCTCGCCGGGCAGCACGTAGTGCAGCCGCTCGCGGATGAGAGAGGTGACGTACGCCGGGTCCTGCAGCCGCTCCTGCCGGACCACGAGCGCGTCGACGCGCGACTGGGCAGCCTCGTTCTGCGCCCGGAGCGCGTTGATGTCGGCGCGCTGGGCGATCAGCTCGCGCGTGGGCACCGCCAGGGTGAACACGATGAGCGCGAGCACCCCGGCCAGCACGACGGCGCGCCCGGTGAGGCTGGGCCGCCGCGCGACGACCGCCTTGGCCGAGGCCGCCGCCTTGGCCGTGGAGGCCTTCGCGGCCGTGGTCGCGGGCCTGCTCGCGGCCTTCGACCTCGGCTTCGTTGCGGTGGTCGAGCCGCCGGTGGAGCCGCTCGCGCCGGCCTTCGCCGACGCCGTGGAGGCGCGCGCGGACGTGGTGCGGCGCGCCGACTGGCGCTCCGCAGCCCGTCGCGCCGGTCCGCTCACGTCGTCCAGTGTCGCCGAGTCAGCCCTGGAAACGCGGGAAGGCGCCGCGACCGGCGTAGCGCGCCGCGTCGTCGAGCTCCTCCTCGATGCGCAGCAGCTGGTTGTACTTGGCCACGCGCTCGGACCGCGCCGGGGCGCCGGTCTTGATCTGGCCGCAGTCGGTCGCGACCGCGAGGTCGGCGATCGTGACGTCCTCGGTCTCGCCGGAGCGGTGGCTCATCATGCAGCGGTAGCCGTTGCGGTGGGCCAGGGCGACGGCGTCGAGGGTCTCGGTCAGCGAGCCGATCTGGTTCACCTTCACCAGCAGCGCGTTGGCCGTGGCGTTCTCGATACCGCGGGCGAGGCGCTCGGGGTTGGTGACGAACAGGTCGTCGCCG
Source organism: Candidatus Nanopelagicales bacterium (assembly GCA_044224785.1). GTDB lineage: Bacteria > Actinomycetota > Actinomycetes > S36-B12 > CAIYMF01 > Longivirga. Next base: position 1,388 of record JBGAJT010000341.1, read on the forward strand.
ACGATCTGGACCTTGTCGCCGATCGCGTCGGTGAGGGTCTTCCAGCCGTCCCAGTCGTCCTCGTTCAGCGGGTCCTCGATGGAGACCAGCGGGTAGTCGGCGACGAGCGAGGCGTAGTACGCCGACATCTCCTCGGCGCTCTTCGACGAGCTCTCGAAGGTGTAGGCGCCGTCGTCGTAGAACTCGCTCGCGGCGACGTCGAGCGCGAGCGCGATGTCGGTGCCCGCGGTGAAGCCGGCGATGTCGACGGCCTTGAGGATCAGGTCCAGCGCGGTTCGGTTGCTGGGCAGGTTGGGCGCGAAGCCGCCCTCGTCGCCGAGGCCGGTCGAGAGGCCCTCCTTCTTCAGCACCGACTTCAGCGCGTGGTAGACCTCGGCGCCCATGCGCAGCGCCTCGCGGAAGCTCTCGGCGCCGATCGGCGCGATCATGAACTCCTGGATGTCGACGTCGGAGTCCGCGTGCGACCCGCCGTTGAGGATGTTCATCATCGGCACGGGCAGCACGTGCGCGTTGGGGCCGCCGACGTAGCGGAACAGCGGGAGGCCCGAGGAGTCGGCCGCGGCCTTCGCGACGGCGAGCGAGACGCCGAGGATCGCGTTGGCGCCGAGGCGCTCCTTGTTGGGCGTGCCGTCGAGGTCGATCATCACCTGGTCGACGAGGCGCTGCTCCGCGGCGTCGAAACCGAGGATCTCGGGCGCGATCTCGTCCTCGACCGCCTGCACGGCGCGCTCGACGCCCTTGCCGCCGTAGCGGTCGCCGCCGTCGCGCAGCTCGACCGCCTCGAAGGCTCCGGTGGAGGCGCCGGAGGGGACGGCGGCGCGCGCGACGGTCCCGTCGTCGAGCCCCACCTCCACCTCGACGGTCGGGTTGCCGCGGGAGTCGAGGATCTCGCGGGCGATGACGGCGTCGATGAAGGCCACAGGAAGCTCCGTAGGTCGGACGGTCAGGGCTCGTCCCGACCCTATCGGGCGGCCGCGCGCGAACCCGACCCGGCCGGGCCTCCGAGCGCCCGATGTGCCGTGGAACACCCCGTCGACATGTGCTCACGCGCCGGTGGGGCGGCGTCCACGCACACATCAACGGTTGCGGCGGGGTCGGCGGGGCCGCACGCTGGACGGGTCATGACCGAGACCTCGCGCCCCACCGGCTTCCGCAGCGGCTTCACGCCGCTCGAGTCGCTCGACCAGGCGACCGCCGACCCCGGGTACTTCGGCCCCGACTCGCTCTCCTGGCGCGTGCACCACGACCCGGCGTCGGTCGTCGGCGGCATCCGCGCCCTCGCGCTGCAGTCGTTGCACCCGCAGGTGATGCTCGGCTTCGACCGCGTCACCGACGCGCGCGACGACCCGTGGGGCCGGCTCTCGCGCACCGGCAAGTACGTGAACCAGATCACCTACGGCACGGTCGTCGAGGCCGACGCCGCGTCGGAGCGCGTGCGCCGCGTGCACGGCGCCCTCGGCCTCGACCGGCCCGAGTGGCTGCTCTGGGTGCACTGCGGCGCGGTCGACTCCTGGCTCGAGGGGCACCGGCGCTCGGGCGCGCCGATGACCGACGACGAGGCCGACCGGTACGTCGAGGAGCAGGTGGTCGCGGCGCGGCTCGTCGGCTGCGCGGTCGACGACGTACCGCGGACCGTCGACGAGCTGCACGCCTACCTGCGCGACGTGCGCCCCGAGCTCGAGGGCACCCCCCAGGCGCGCGACGCCGTCCGATCGCTGATCTGGCCGCCGATGCAGCCCAAGGTCGAGTGGCTCACGCCGGCCCGGCCGGCCTGGACCACCTTCGCGCTCACCGGGTTCGGGCTGCTGCCGCGCTGGGCTCGCCGGATGTTCGCGCTGCCGGGCCTGCCCACCACCGACCTGTCGGCGAGCCTGTCCGCCCGCGCGATCCGCACGGCGCTCCTGGCAGTGCCTGAGTCGCGGCGCACCAACCCGCACCT
>JBGAJT010000342.1:0-3277 GCA_044224785.1 Candidatus Nanopelagicales bacterium
CACCGCACCCAGCTCACCCGCGAGACGCTGTCGGGCACGCACGTGCCGCGGGTGGCGCTGCCGCGCGACGAGGACCACGGCGAGCTCGTGCGATTCCTGCGCCGCGAGAACCTGCCCGGCCGTTTCCCGTTCACCGCAGGGGTCTTCCCGTTCAAGCGCGAGGGCGAGGCGCCCGCGCGCATGTTCGCGGGCGAGGGCGACCCGGCGCGCACCAACCGCCGGTTCCACCTGCTCTCCGAGGGGCAGCCGGCGACCCGGCTCTCGACCGCGTTCGACTCCGTCACCCTCTACGGGCGCGACCCGGCGCCCGCGCCCGACGTCTACGGCAAGGTCGGCACGAGCGGCGTCAGCGTCGCGACGCTCGACGACATGAAGGACCTGTACGCCGGGTTCGACCTCTGCTCCCCCACGACGTCGGTGTCGATGACGATCAACGGGCCGGCGCCGACGATCCTCGCGATGTTCTTCAACGCCGCGATCGACCAGCAGGTCGACCGGTTCCGCGCGGAGGAGGGCCGCGAGCCCGACGCCGCGGAGCTGGAGACGATCAGCGCGCGCACGGTGTCGACGGCGCGCGGCACGGTGCAGGCCGACATCCTCAAGGAGGACCAGGGCCAGAACACGTGCATCTTCTCGACGGAGTTCTCGCTGCGTGCGATGGGCGACGTGCAGCAGTGGTTCATCGACCACGACGTCCGCAACTTCTACTCGGTGAGCATCAGCGGCTACCACATCGCCGAGGCGGGGGCGAACCCGCTGAGCCAGCTCGCCTTCACCCTGGCGAACGGCTTCACCTACGTCGAGGCCTACCTCGCGCGCGGCATGGACGTGAACGACTTCGCGCCCAACCTGTCGTTCTTCTTCAGCAACGGCATGGACGCCGAGTACACGGTGATCGGCCGCGTGGCGCGGCGGATCTGGGCGGTCGCCATGCGCGAGCGCTACGGAGCGGACGAGCGCGCGCAGAAGCTGAAGTACCACGTGCAGACGAGCGGCCGGTCGCTGCACGCGCAGGAGATGAGCTTCAACGACATCCGCACCACGCTGCAGGCGCTCTGCGCGCTCTACGACAACGCGAACTCCTTGCACACCAACGCCTACGACGAGGCCGTCACCACCCCCACCGAGCACTCCGTGCGCCGGGCGCTGGCTATCCAGATGATCATCAACAGCGAGTGGGGGCTATCGATGAACGAGAACCCGCTGCAGGGGTCCTACGTCGTCGACGAGCTGACCGACCTCGTCGAGGAGGCGGTGCTCGCGGAGTTCGAGCGGCTCGCCGACCGTGGCGGAGTCCTCGGCGCGATGGAGACCGGCTACCAGCGCGGCCGGATCCAGGACGAGTCGATGCTCTACGAGCACCGCAAGCACGACGGCTCGCTGCCGATCATCGGCGTCAACACCTTCCTGTCCGACGCCCCCGACACCGAGGTGCACCTCGGTCTCGAGCTCGCGCGCGCCACCGAGGACGAGAAGCGCTCGCAGCTCGAGCGGCTGACGGCGTTCCACGAGCAGCACCGGGGCGAGGCGCCTGCCGCGCTCGAGGCGCTGCAGGCGGCCGCGACCAGCGGCGGCAACCTGTTCGAGGCGCTGATGTCCGCCGTCCGCGTCTGCTCGCTGGGGCAGATCACCCAAGCACTGTTCGACGTCGGCGGTCAGTTCCGCCGCAGCGTGTGACCCCACCACAAGGAGATCCCATGTCGTCCCGCATCGTCGTCCTCGGTGGCGCGCGCACCCCTGTCGGCTCGTTCGGCGGCGTCCTCAAGGACGTGCCCGCCCACGAGCTGGGCGCGACCGCGGCGCGCGCTGCGTTCGAGCGCACCGGCGTATCGCCGGACGAGGTCGACGAGGTCGTGATGGGCTGCATCGGCCAGGTCGGCCCCGACGCCTACAACGCGCGGCGCGTGGCGCTCGCCGCCGGGCTGCCGACGCGCACGCCGGCGTTCACCGTGAACCGGTTGTGCGGCAGCGGGTTGCAGGCGATCTGGTCGGCAGCGCAGGAGATCCACTGGGGCACGGCGTCGATCGCCCTCGCCGGTGGCGACGAGTCGATGTCGCGCATGCCGTTCTACGACTTCGGCGCGCGCTCGGGCTACAAGCTCGGCGACCGCACCCTGGTCGACGGCACGGTCATGATGCTCACCGACCCGTTCCACGGCATCCACATGGGCGTGACAGCGGAGAACGTCGCCGCGAAGTACGGCGTCTCGCGCGAGGAGCAGGACGAGTTCGCGGCCGAGTCGCAGCGCCGCGCCGCGACGGCCGAGGCGAAGGCCGCGTTCGCCGAGGAGATCACCCCGGTCGAGGTCGGCGGCCGCAAGCCGGTGACCGTCGCGGTCGACGAGCACCCCAAGCCCGCGACGACGGTCGAGACCCTGGCGGGCCTGCGCCCGGCGTTCCAGAAGGACGGCACCGTGACGGCCGGGAACGCCTCCGGGATCAACGACGGCGGTGCGGCGGTGCTCGTGACGACCGAGCAGATCGCCCGCGACCGCGGCGCCACCGGTCTGGTCGCCCTCGAGGCCGTCACGACGGCCGCGATGGAGCCCGAGCTCATGGGCTACGCCCCGGTGCTCGCGCTGCAGGCGCTGTTCGAGAGGACCGGGACGACGCCGAAGGACATCGGCACGGTCGAGCTCAACGAGGCGTTCGCGTCGCAAGCCGTCGCCGTCATCCGCGATGCCGGCCTCGACCCCGCGCGCACCAACCCCTACGGCGGCGCGATCGCGCTCGGCCACCCCGTCGGGGCGACCGGCGCGATCCTCTCGCTGCGGGTGGCGCAGGACCTCGTCCGGCGCGACCTCGAGCTCGGCGTCGTCACCATGTGCATCGGCGGCGGCCAGGCCCTCGCCGCCCTCTTCCGCCGCATCTAGCGACGGGGTTTGGGTCAGACGGGGAAGACCGCGTCGGCGGTGCGGTGCAGCGTGTGCTGGTCGGTGTGCGCGAACGGGTCGGAGAACTGGTCCATCCGCAGCATCGTGGTCTGGTCGTAGGACCAGCCGCCGTCGGCGACCGTGATGGCGACGTCGTAGGTCAGGCTGCTCGCGTGCGCGGACAGGTAGCGGTTCTCGCCGATCGAGTACGTCGGGTGCCCGATCGCGGCGTGCATCGTCCAGCCGGTCGCGTCGGCCGACGCGGTGCCGCCGGCGAGCGTGGTGATGCCGCGCGGGACGACGAAGCCCTTGACGACCTCACCGGTCTCGCTGTCCCACAGCCAGTACCCGACCTCGGTGTGGAACGGGTTCTCCTCGTCGTCGCGCCACATCGCCGAGCGGTA
>JBGAJT010000343.1:0-2989 GCA_044224785.1 Candidatus Nanopelagicales bacterium
GGCGTCGGCGTCGATCGCCTGCCACCTCGCGGCCCGCGGCTACGCCGTGCGCCTCGTCGACGCCGACGGCACGGTGCTCCGCGCGAGCGGAACGGCGGCCGAGGCGCTCAGCGGTGCGGAGGCGCGCGGTCCGCTGCTCGACACGCTCGCGACCGTCGGCTTCACCGAGGGCGACGGGCCGGGGCTGCGCGACCCCGCGGTCCGCGCGCGTGTGCGCGACGGCCTCGTCGTCGCCGTGCTCGGCGACCTCGACGTGAGCGCGGCGGAGGACATCGCGTCGCTGCGCGGCGGCCACGCCAGCGCGCTCGCGCTGGTGCTCGACACCTCCGGCTGGGCGACCCGGTCGACCACCCCCGACGACGGCCGCTGCACGCGCGTCGCCGCCCTGCTGGCCGCTGCCGGCTGGCGGGTCGCGGTGTGCGGCGTCCAGACCGACCTGGTCGCGGCCTGGCAGAGCCTGGCCCGCGCCGGCGTCACGGCCGCAGGTGCGCGATGACCGCCACCGTCGCTCCCCCGAACGCGTCGCGCACGCCGCCGCCCGCCCCGGCGACGCGGCTGCCCGGCGTCGCGATGCCGTCGGTCGCCACCGGCGTCGCCGTGCTGCTCGCGTCGCTGTCGCTCTCCCCGGTCTACGCCTCCGGCGCGTGGTTCGGAGCCACCCTGCTCACGGTGCTCGCCGTCGTGTCGGCAGGTGCCGTCGCCACCTGGCTGCGCGCCCCGGTGTTCCTGGTTCCGGTGATCCAGGCCATCGTCATGTTCGCGGCGCTCGTGGCGCGCTTCACGACCGACGCGCCGCTGGGCTTCCTGCCGACGTCCGACGCGCTCGACCAGCTGCGCGCCATCCTCGCCGAGGGCGTGCACGACGTCGACCAGTTCGCACCGCCGATCCCGGTCACCGAGGGCGACACCGCCATCGCCGCTCTGGGCATGGGATGCCTCGCGATCATCGTGTTCGTGCTGCAGGTCTCACTGCGGTTCCCCGTGCTGTCCGGCCTGTCGCTGCTGGCCGTCTACGTCGTCCCCGCCCTCGTCCTCGACGACGGCGCACCGTGGTGGTCGTTCGCGTTCGTCGCCATCGGCTTCATGGTGCTGCTCGTCAGCGACGAACGGGTCGGGCTGGCCTCCTGGGGCCGGATGCTGCGTCGGTCCGAGGGCGAGGCCGGCTCGCCGCTGGCCGGGTTCTCGTCGGCCGCACTCCGCCTCGGCGCCCTCGCCGTGGTCGCCGCGGTAGCCATCCCGATCCTCGTGCCGGCGCTCACCGATGCGGTGCTCGGCCGCCACGACACCGGCTTCGGCAACGGCACCGAGGGCGACCCCGGCAGCGGCCAGGCCAAGGTCGGACTGGACCCCTTCGTCGCCCTGCGCAAGCAGCTCCTGAGCCAGTCCGACACGCCCATGTTCCGCTACAAGACCGACGCCGAGAAGCCCGACTACCTGCGTGCCGTCGTCCTCACCGACTACGTCGGCGAGACCTGGCGCCCGGCGGTCTTCGACACCGACAACGCCAAGAACATCTCCGACGGAGTGCCCTCCGACGACACCGTCGGCTCGACGATCTCCGCGTCCGCCACCGAGGTCACGACGACCATCTCCGACATGGCGCTCAGCACCAGCTACCTGCCGGTGCCGGCGTACCTCTCCGGGCTCACGGCGAGCGGCGGCTCGTGGTTCCTCGACAACACGACGCGCACGGTGTTCGCCGAGAACGCCGCGACGACGACGAGCGGACTGACGTGGACCGCGACCTCGCTCGCGGTGCAGCCCTCGGCGGCCCAGCTCCAGGCGGCGGCGGCGCAGAACTCCACCGACATCACCGAGCGCACCCGCCGGACGCAGATCCCCCGGAGCGTGAGCGACCTCGCGTCGCAGTGGACCCAGGGCGCGACGACGAACTACGACAAGGCCGTCGCGATCGAGAAGCAGTTCCAGACGTTCACCTACAGCCTCACCGGTCGTCCGGACGACAACCCGCAGGCGCCGTCGTACCTCGAGCAGTTCCTCGCGTCCCGGGCCGGCTACTGCCAGCAGTTCGCCGCGGCGATGGCCCTGATGGCGCAGTCGCTCGGCATCCCGGCCCGCGTCGTCGTCGGCTTCACCGCCGGCACCAAGCAGCCGGACGGCAGCTACCTGGTGCTGAGCCGCAACGCCCACGCCTGGCCCGAGCTGTTCTTCACCGGGATCGGGTGGCAGCGCTTCGAGCCGACGCCGTCGAGCGCGCCGTCGGGCCTCACCTCGCCGGCCTACTCCGGCCCCAACGCCGCACCCAACGGCGGCACCCCGAGCGTGCAGCCGTCGAGCAGCTCGAGCGTGAAGCCGCTGCGCGACGAGCGCGACCCGGGCAGCGCCTCGCCGTTCGACGGGGCCGCGACCGCCGAGGGCCTCACCGCCGACGCCTGGCGCGCCCGCGGGTTCGTGGCCCTGCTCCTGGTCGCCCTCGTCGTCGGCCTGGTCCCGGCCGTGTGGCGCCTCGTGCGGCGCCGTCGGCGGCTCTCCGAGCAGGCGGCGATCGAGGACATGTGGGAGGAGCTGCGCGACACCGCGCGCGACCTCGGCGTCCCCTGGTCGATGGCGCACACACCGCGGCAGGCCGTCGCCGCGGTCGTCGACCACGAGCACCTGCGCGGCGAGGACCGCGAGGCGCTGGTCCGGGTCGGCCGGGCGACCGAGCAGGCGCGCTACGCCGCCAAGCCCCCCTCGACCGCAGGCCTCGCGGCCGACGTCGGCACCGTCCGGACCGCGCTGCTGCGCCGGGCCGACCGCGGCCAGAAGTGGCGGGCCCGGCTGCTGCCCGTGTCGCTGCGCGACCGCCGCTAGCGCACGCCTGCGGCACTCAACGGCGTACGCCGCCCCGCCCGGGCTCCGAGGGCTGGGGCGACACCCGACCGTCCTGATCCGATGCGTCTCCTCGTCGTCGCGCGAGGCGTGGGGCCGGCACCCGGCTCCGCGCCGCGAGCGGCCAGGGTCACGAGGGGAACGTGCCGATGGCTCC
>JBGAJT010000343.1:2999-3273 GCA_044224785.1 Candidatus Nanopelagicales bacterium
TGGAGCACCGGCACCTGGAAGGCGAGCTCGTCGATGCCCTTCTGCCCGGCGCCGCCCGCGGCCTGGGTCACGTGGTGACCTTGCGGATGGCTCCGTCGAACGACAACGGCCGCGTACCGGGCGGTCTGCGGCCGTGGACGAGGTGGGGAGCCCTAGAGCTCGCCGCCCTCGCGACGCTTGCGGAAGCGCTCCTCCGCCTTGTCCATGAAGCCGGGCTTCTTGGCGGCGGCCGGCTTCTTGGCGGCGGTGGGGGCGGCGGGCGCCTCGGCGGACG
>JBGAJT010000344.1:0-3271 GCA_044224785.1 Candidatus Nanopelagicales bacterium
AGTGCCACCTCGTCGGAGAGGACGTGCAGCGTCGAGCGGGTGCGGGCGGCGACGTCGGCGAGCTGCGGCTCGAGGCGCTCGCGGAGCGGGCCGGCGGCGCGGCGGGCGTCGCGCACCGAGAGCGGCAACGGGTTCCAGCCGGCGAGGCGGCCGAGCTCCACGACCGGCGGCGCGACGGGGGCGGTCGCCATCACCTCGGCCGGCGTGCCGACGACGAGCGGCTCGCCGGCGCCGGGCACGACGACGACGCGGTCGGCGTACTGCACGACGCGCTCGAGCCGGTGCTCGGCCAGCAGCACGGTGACGCCGAGGTCGTGGACGAGTCGCTGCAGCGCGGCCAGGACCTCTTCTGCCGCACCGGGATCGAGCGCCGACGTCGGCTCGTCGAGGACGAGCACCTTCGGGTGCAGGGTGAGGACCGCGCCGATGGCGACCCGCTGGCGCTGCCCGCCCGACAGCGAGCGCAGCGGACGGCTGCGCAGATCGGCGAGGCCCAGCAGGTCGAGCGTCTCCTCGACCCGGCGCCGCATGACGTCGGGCGCGAGGCCGATCGACTCCATGCCGTAGGCGAGCTCGTCCTCGACGAGATCGGTCACGAACCCCGACAGCGGGTCCTGCGGCACGACGCCGACGACGTCGGCGAGCTCGCGCGGCGGGTGCAGCCGGGTGTCGCGGCCGGCGACGGTGACGCGGCCCGAGAGCGTGCCCCCGGTGAAGTGCGGGACGAGGCCGTTGACGCAGCGCAGCAGCGTCGACTTGCCGGTGCCGGTGCGGCCGACGACGAGCACCAGCTCGCCCTCGGGCACGTGCAGGTCGACGTGCGAGAGCACCGGTGCCGCGGCGCCGTCGTAGGTGACCGACACGTCCTCGAAGCGGATCATGCGGCCACCCCCTCCCTCTCGTCGGTGCGCGTGGTCTCCGGTCGCAGGGTACGGACCGGCAGGACGCCCGGGGGTCGCGGCGAGGCGATCCCCGCGACGGCGGCGACCAGCACGGCCAGTGCCGGCAGGAGGGGGAGCGACGGCCAGGCCGGCGGAGCGACCGGGCCCTCGAGCGCGCCGGGCTGCGCGGCGGCGACGACGACGAGCACGACGGCCGGTACGACGCCGGATGCGGCGACCAGCCACTCGGGCAGCGCCCACGGGTCGGGCCGGTAGCGGGTGCGGATGCTGCGGCGGCCCGACAGCACGAGGCCGACCCCGCCGGCCACCACCCCGATCCCGAGCAGCGGCAGGGCGAGGGCGCCGGGCGTGCCGCCGTCGAGGAGCGCGTAGACGCCGAGCACGACGCCGACGAGGCCGACGAGCAGGAGCACCCGACCGCCGACACGGACCCGCCGCGGGACGTCGCCGGTGCGGCCGTAGCCGCGCGAGTCCATCGCCGCCGCGAGGTCGACCGCGCGCTCGAGCGAGCCCTCGAGCACCGGCATCACCGAGCCGGCCAGCGCGCGCAGGCCGCGGTCGGGACGCCCGCGCAGCCGCCGCGCGGTGCGGACGCGCGCGACGTCTCCGACGAGCTGCGGTGCGAACGTCATCGCGACCACGACGGCAACGCCGACCTCGTACAGCGCGGCAGGCACGCTCGCGAGCAGCCGGGCCGGGCTCGCGAGCGAGTTGGCCGCGCCGATGCACGCCAGCATCGCGGCGAGCAGCATCCCCTCGTACGTCGCCTGCAGCAGCTCCTCGACCGTGACCGGGCCGCCGATCGTGACGCCCGCGAACCACGACGGCAGCGGGATCTCGGGGAGCGTGACGACGACCTGCGACCCGACGCCGCTGCCGACCACGACCGTCATGAGCACGTGCAGCACGACGATGACGACGCCGAGCTTGAGGAAGACGGAGAACGAGCGCGCCCAGGGGGCGTCGGGCTTGCGGCGAGCCACGACCCAGCCGGCGACCGCGACGATCAGCCCGAGCAGCAACGGGTTGGTCGTGCGGCTCGCGGCGGTGGCCAGGCCCAGCGCCCAGACCCACCAGGCGCCCGGGTGGGTCCAGCGGGGGAGCGCCCGGTCGCCGAGCGCGTGGACGGCGCGCGTCACGACCGCCTCCGCGAGATCCAGAACGCGGCACCCGCCAGCGCGACCACCGCGGCCGTCCCGAGCACCGTCGTGACCGGGCTGCCCGGTCCTGCCTTCGACGCCGTGTCGCCCGACGGCGCACCCGACGCCGCCTTCAGGGTCGGCTCGTCGGACGGGTCGGGTCCCGCGGATCCGGCCGAGCCGGACCCGGACGGCGTCGGTCCGCTGCTGCTCGCCGCAGGTGCGGAGGACGAGGGCGTCGCGGGCGACGTCAAGGCGCCCGGTGCCGGCGTCGAGGACCGACCGGTCACCGGCACCGCCGGCGCGGACGACGTCCGGCCGGGCGTCGGTGTCGCCGTGGTGGGCTTCGGCGTCGGTGTCGGCGTGGGGTCGGCGACGAGCGGCGCGCACTCGCCCTGCGGGTAGCCGTCGAGCGCGCAGACGAGGCCGTCCTTGGAGCGGATCGTGACGCCGGCCGCGTTGAGGACGGCGAGCCCGGTGGGGTGCGACGGGAGGGTCAGGCACTCGACGCGCGCCGTCGTGGTGCTCGGCGGACGCTGCCCGGGCGGCGCGTCGGAGCTGGTCCCGTAGTCGAGGACGAGCGCGACGCGGTCCTTGCCGGGGACGGGCGACGACAGCGACGGGCAGAGCGTCGCGAAGTCCGACGACTGCCGCGGCTTGGCGCCGCCGGTGGTCGACGTCGTCGTCGAGAACCGCCAGGCGAGCACCCAGGTGTCGTTGACCCGGTGCCCCGCGGGCCCGACGGAGGAGAAGACCCAGCCGCCGGAGCGACCGGTGTTCGACGCCGCCCACCAGTAGGTCCAGTAGCGGTACGTCGAGGCCTGGGCCGGGGGAGCGGCGAGCAGCAGCGGCAGGGCCGCGAGCACGCCGACGACGACGGCCGCGAGCGCGGTCGTCGTACGTCGGCGGGCAGCGGTCATCCGTGCGTGCCCTCCCGCCGGGTGCCGAGCAGCAGCGCGAGCCCGAGGAGGAGCAGCAGGGCCGCGGCCACCACGAGGACCGGGGTGAGCGGCGTGCCGCCGGTCGGCGGCAGCTCGGCGGCGTTCTGCGACTGCGTCGGGTCGGCCGAGGTCGACGAGCCGCTGCCGGCGGTCGAGGTCGCCGACGACCTTCTGAGCGCTGACCAGATCGCAGCGAAGGTGAACGGGCACGCCCGCGGGCTTGTCCCACTCGGGTGCTCGCACTTGACGATGTTCGTGGACGTGCAGGGCAAGGCACTGTTCTACCTCG
>JBGAJT010000345.1:0-3262 GCA_044224785.1 Candidatus Nanopelagicales bacterium
AACAAGGGGAGCACCACGCGGGTCAGTCGGTGGGGGTGGGCTCTCGGGTGCTGGTGCGACGGACGTCGACGAGGGGGAGGCGGAGGGCGCCGGGCGCGCCCTCGGGGACGACGGGACGCCGCGGGGCCACCGGTGCGACCGGCGCATACTGCTCGCCGAGGGCGGGGCGCGGGTCGGCCTCGCCCTTGTTGGGCCAGAAGGACATCGCGCGCTCGGCCTGAGCGGTGATGGTGAGCGACGGGTTGACGCCGAGGTTCGCCGACACCGCGGCGCCGTCGACGATGTGCAGCCCCTCGTGCCCGAACACGCGGTGGTAGGCATCGATGACGCCGTGCTCGGGGTCCTGGCCGATGCAGGCGCCGCCGACGAAGTGCGCGGTCATCGGCGCGTCGATGAGGTCGCCGATCTGCCCCATCGGGAAGCCGTCGATCTTGGCGGCGATCCGTCGTGACGCGTCGTTGCCGGCGGGGATCCAGGTCGGGTTCGGCTCGCCGTCGCCCTGCTTCGAGGTCAGGTAGTAGCCGAGCTTCGTCTTCACGCCGCGGACGGTCAGCGAGTTGTCCCACGACTGCATGACGAGCGCGATGGCGCCCTTCTCCGACCACTTCCGGACCGAGATCGAGCGCGCTGCGATCCTCGGGTTGGCGGCCATCTCCTTGGACCACACCTTCCACCGCGGCACACCGTCGACGCCGTCGGTCATCACGGTGCCGAGCAGGCCCATCAGGTTGCTGCCCTTGCCGTAGCGGACCGGCTCGATGTGCGTGCGCTCGTCGGGGAAGAACGACGACGTGATCGCGACGCCCTTGGTGAAGTCGACGTCCTTGCGCATCGAGACCGCGCCGACGATCGACTCGGAGTTCGTGCGCGACACCGCACCGAGGCGCGGGGAGATGTTCGGCAGGATCCCCTCGTCGCGCATGCGGTGCAGCAGCTTCTGGGTGTTGAACGTCCCGGCCGCGACGACGACGTGGTCGGCCGTGAACGTCGTCGCGCGACGCATCCGCGGGCCGGTGCGCGCGGTGTCGACGACGTAACCGCCGCCATGGCGGGGCCGCACCGAGGTGACCGTGTGCAGCGGGTGCACGACGGCGCCCGCCGCCTCGGCGAGGCCGAGGTAGTTCTTGGGCATCGTGTTCTTCGCGTTGTGCCGGCAGCCCGTCATGCACGCGCCGCACTCCTGGCAGCCGTTGCGCTCCGGACCGACTCCGCCGAAGTACGGGTCCTTCGCCGGTACGCCGGACCCCTCGCCGAAGAACACGCCCACCGGCGTCAGCGAGAACGTGTGGCCGACGCCCATGTCCTCGGCGACCTCGGCGAACACGTCGTCGAGCGGGGTGCGCCGCGGCACCTGGTTGACGCCGAGCATCCGCGAGGCCTGGTCGTAGTGCGGCGCGAGCTCGGCCTGCCAGTCGGTGATGCCGGCCCACTGCGGGTCCTCGAAGAACTCGCGCGGCGGGACGTAGAGCGTGTTGGCGTAGACGAGCGAGCCGCCGCCGACGCCGGCCCCGCAGAGCACCACGGCGTCGGGCAGCAGGTGGATGCGCTGGATGCCGTAGAGCCCGAGGCGCGGGGCGTAGAGGAAGCGGCGCACCCGCCACGAGGTCTTCGCGAAGTCGTCGTCGTGGAAGCGGCGGCCGGCCTCGAGGACGCCGACGCGGTAGCCCTTCTCGGTCAGCCGCAGCGCGGTGACCGACCCGCCGAACCCCGATCCGACGACCACGACGTCGTAGTGCACGGTCTCGGGCATCGGGCTCCTCTGGGGGGCGTGCGCGGTGCTGCTGGGCTCTGGCGGGCAGCGTACCCGCGGAGGTTACCGGCGGGTAGCCTGCGACGCCCGGCGGATCCCCGCCCCGGAGCACCTCCGCCGCTCAGCGGACGCGGCGCGTCGGGACCGTCCGCAGCCCGGCCCCGCGGGCCATGATCGAGCCCCACGAGCGACGAGGAGATCCGCATGCACGACGTCGAGGGACTGGCCGCGGCGTACGCGGGCGGCGACCTGTCGCCGGTCGAGGTGGCGCGCGAGGCGCTGGACCGGATCCGCGAGCTCGACGGCGAGCTCGGTGCGTTCGTCCTCGTCGACGAGGACCGCGCGCTCGACCAGGCGCGGGCCAGCGAGCAGCGGTGGCGAAGCGGGACGGCGTACGGACCGCTCGACGGGGTGCCGGCGTCGATCAAGGACCTCTCGCTCGTCACCGGCTGGCCGACGCGCAAGGGGTCGCTCACGACGTCGGACGCGCCCGCGACCGAGGACTCCCCCGTCGTCGCGCGGCTGCGCGAGGCCGGCTCGGTGCTGCTCGGCAAGACGACGACGCCGGAGCAGGGCTGGAAGGGCCTGTGCGACAGCCCGCTCTCCGGCGACACGCGCAACCCCTGGGACCCGACGCTCACGCCGGGCGGCTCGTCGGGCGGCGCGTCCGTCGCCGCGATCACCGGCATGGCGCTGCTCAACGTCGGCAGCGACGGCGGCGGATCGATCCGGATGCCGTCGGCGTTCTGCGGGACCTTCGGCCTCAAGCCCACGCACGCGAAGGTGCCGCTCTACCCGCCGGGCGGCTCCGGCCTGCTCAGCCACGTCGGCCCCATCACGCGCAGCGTCCGCGACTGCGCGCACATGATGGCCGCGATCGCGCAGCCCGACGCGCGCGAGATCTACCAGACCGAGCCGGACCTGCGCTCGTGGGTCGAGGGGCTCGACGACGGCGTCGACGGGCTGCGGATCGCCTACTCCCCCACGTACGGCGGCGCCCCGGTCGACCCGCAGATCGCCGACGCCGTACGCCGCACCGTCGCGCTGCTCGAGGACCTCGGCGCGCACGTCGACGAGGCCGACCCCGGCCACCCCGACTGCCGCGACGCGTTCCTCGTGCTGTGGGACGCAGCGCTCGGCCGCATCGTCGACGGCCTCCCCGAGGAGCAGCGCGCGCTGTGCGACCCGGGGCTCGTCGCCACCTGGGAGAGGGGCCGCGGGCTCACCGCGTTCGACTTCCTCGACGCCGACGCGGTGCGCGCCGCCGCGACGCTCGCCTTCAACGACCTGCTGACGCGCTACGACGTAATCGTGTCGCCGGCAGTCACGACGCTCGCGTTCCCGCTCGACAGCGACGTCGCGGATCCCGCGACCCAGACGCACTGGGTCGACTGGACCCCGTTCACCTACCCGATCAACATGACCCGGCACCCCGCCGCCTCGGTCCCGATCGGCCTGTCGGCGGAAGGACTCCCGATGGCGCTGCAGGTCGTCGGCGCCCACTTCGACGAG
>JBGAJT010000346.1:0-3259 GCA_044224785.1 Candidatus Nanopelagicales bacterium
GGACCACGTCACCGTGGTCGAGCGCCGGCTGGCCCTGCTGGCCGCCGTCGAGGAGGTCGCGGAGCCCGAGGAGCAGGACGAGCCCGTCGCACCCGAGATGCCGGTAGGCCCTGGGGCGCACGGGATGTCGGCCGCCGAGGCGCTCGCCGCGGCACGTCGCGCGCAGGGTCTGGGCTCCGCGTCAGGCCCCGGCGTCCCGCTGCCCGGGAGGTCCCGCCAGGAGGTCGTCCCGCCGCGTCCCGAGCCCTTCCTGCCCGGCCGTCGTCCCGAGCACCCGGAACCGGCGTACGCCGAGCACGCGATGCCCGCGCCCGCACCGGCCGCCCCGCCGGCCCCTGCTCCCGCGCCCGCTCCGGGCGTGCCGATGGGCGTCTCGATGGGCGGTCGCGGGACCGCGGCCGTGGTCGAGGGCTCCAGCGCCCGCGCGCTGGCCGAGCACGTCGACCCCGAGGGCGCCATCGAGCGCGACCCGCATGTCAACCGCAGCCTGCTGCTGCGCCTCATCGCCGGCGTCAGGGGGCTGTAGAGATGGCGACCAGGAGGGCGCGCCGCCAGGGCGGCCAGGCCGTGAAGATCGTCGTGACCGGGCCGTTCGCAGCCGGCAAGACGACGCTGATCCGCACCATCTCCGAGATCACCGTGCTCTCGACCGAGCGCGGCATCACCGACGAGACGCGGTCGCGCAAGGCCGAGACGACCGTGGCCATGGACTTCGGCCGCATCACGATCGACCGCGACCTCGTGCTCTACCTGTTCGGCACGCCCGGGCAGGAGCGCTTCGACTTCATGTGGGAGATCCTCGGTGAGGGGATGCTCGGCTACGTGCTCCTCATCGACGCCTCGCGCCCCGAGACGCTGGCCGAGGCCGAGAGCATCCTGGCCGCGTTCCGACGGATGGCCCACGTGCCCTTCGTCGTCGCGCTCAACCGCAGCGGGGAGGCGGAGCTGGGGGAGCGCGAGGTGCGCGACCAGCTCGATCTCGCCCCGCACGTGCCCGTCGTCGCCTGCGACGCCACCGACAAGGACTCCGTGAAGTCGGTCCTGCTGGCCCTGCTGTACTCGGTCCTCGACGAGATCGAGGCCGAGGCGGCCCACGCGTAGGACGCGACGTGCCACTGCGACTGCCCCGTTGGCTGCGCCGGGAACCGGCGCCGCAGGGCCGTCACCTCCGCCGGCCCGCTCCGGTGACCGCGCCCAGCGCGGCCGCCGCCCTCGTCATCGGCGCCGCCGAGCCGTACCTGGCCGCGCCCACGCCCGTCGAGCCCACGCCGGTCGAGCCGCCCGGCACCGAGCCGCCGGTCGGTGCCGCGGCCCCGTCGCCGTCGGGGCGGGCCCCCGTCACCGACGTCCCGGTGCCCGACCTGCCGCCGCCCGGGCCGGATCCGCTCACGGACGGTGACGAGAACGCCCTCCCGGTCACGTCGGGTCACGCCGAGCCCGTGCCCGAGCGTGCTGACGAGCCGACCGCACCCGGCCTCGCGACCGCCCCGCCGTCGCCGATCTCCGAGGCAGCGCACGAGCCGGTCCCCGAGGAGGACGGCGCCCCCGAGGCCGCTGCGCCCCCCGAGGCCACCGTCGCGCTCGGGTTCGCCGACGGGGGAGTGCTCGAGCTCGCGCCCGACGACCCCCGCCTGGCCGGCTTCCAGGACGCCGCGGCCGCGGTCCTCGCCCGTCCCGAGGCCTGACGCCCGACCCGTGCCGGACCAGCCGCCTGCGACGCGATCCCGGTCCGAGGGCCGCTGCCCTACAGCCGCGCTCCGCTGCTGCCGAATGGGTGATGAGGGCTCCCGCAGCGGAGCGGGTGCCCGTCAGGTCGGATCGGAAGGCGCACCGTGAAGCAGCTGGGCGACATCCTCCTCGAGAGCGGGCTGGTCAGCCGTGACCAGCTCGACGCCGCGGTCATCGAGCAGAACCGGCTCGGACGCAGCCTCGGGCGCGTCCTGGTCGACCAGGGCGTGCTCACCGAGGCCCAGCTCGTGGCCTCGCTCGCGACGCAGATCGGCATGCGCTTCGTCGACCTCGCCGACGTCCAGGTCGACGGTTCCGCGCTCGCGCGCGTCCCCGGCCACGTGGCCCGACGCCACACGGCCATCCCGATCGGGCACGAGGAGGGCCGCCTCGTCGTCGCCATGGCGGACCCCGCCAACGTCTTCGCCATCGACGACATCCGCAGCGTCGCCGGCATCGAGGTCAAGCCCGTCGTCGCCACGCGCAACGACGTCAACGCAGCCATCGACCGGTTCTACCGCGCGGGCGACGAGCTCAACGACCTCACCTCCGAGCTCGACGTCACCGACGACGAGGAGGACCTGTCCAAGGTCAAGGAGATCACCGAGGACGCACCGATCGTCCGATACGTGAACCTCCTGATCACCCAGGCCATCCAGGACCGCGCGTCCGACATCCACCTCGAGCCGACCGAGCACGACCTGCGCGTGCGGTACCGCATCGACGGCGTGCTCCACGAGGTCATGCGCTCGCCGCGCGCCATCCAGAGCGGTGTCATCTCCCGCCTGAAGATCATGAGCGACATCAACATCGCCGAGCGCCGCATCCCGCAGGACGGCCGTCTGTCGGTGTCCGCGCACGGCAAGAAGGTCGACCTCCGCGTCGCGACCCTCCCCACGGTGTGGGGCGAGAAGGTCGTCATGCGAATCCTGGACAACTCCACGGCCCGCATGGATCTGGCCGACCTCGGCTTCAGTCCGCACAACTTCGGCATCTTCGAGAAGTCGTACGTGAAGCCCTACGGGATGATCCTCGTCACCGGCCCGACCGGCTCGGGCAAGTCGACGACGCTCTACGCCACGCTCAACGTGGTGAACAAGCCCGAGGTCAACATCATCACCGTCGAGGACCCGGTCGAGTACCGCCTCCCCGGCGTCAACCAGGTCCAGGTCAACAACAAGGCGGGCCTCTCGTTCGCCGCGGCGCTGCGCTCGATCCTGCGCTCGGACCCCGACATCGTCCTCATCGGTGAGATCCGCGACCACGAGACCGCGCAGATCGCGATCGAGGCCTCGCTCACCGGCCACCTCGTGCTCTCCACCCTGCACACCAACGACGCGCCGAGCGCCGTGACCCGTCTCGCCGAGATGGAGATCGAGCCGTTCATGATCGCGTCGTCGATGATCGGCGTGCTCGCCCAGCGCCTCGTGCGCACGCTGTGCCCGAAGTGCAAGGAGCCCTACGAAGTCGAGGCCTCGACGCTGAACCGCCTGAGCGGAAGCATGAGCAACGACGGCAAGCACGTGCGCAT
>JBGAJT010000347.1:0-3240 GCA_044224785.1 Candidatus Nanopelagicales bacterium
ACGCGAACCCGGTGAGCTCCACGGGCTTCCCGGCGAGCGTCCGCCCGTCGTCCCACACCGCGCGGACCGCGAAGTCCGACAGCGCGAGCACCGAGGGGTCGCCCGGGGGTATGGGCGGGAGGTCGCTCTGCGTCGCGGGCGGCAGCGTCGTGGACTGCTCGCGCTCCGCGGCGTAGCCGCCGAGCGGCGGCGGCGCGATGAGCAGCACCGCGAGCACGGGGACGAGCAGCAGCCACGCCGTGCGCGGCAGGCCGGCGTGCCCGTGGCCGTCGTCGTCCTCGTCGTCGTGCGCCTCGTCGGCGGCCGCCGAGCGCACGACGTCGACGAGCGACCAGATCCCGAGCGCGAGCAGCACCGCACCCGTGAGCAGCAGCCACGGGCGCATCGAGGCCTTGACGTAGTTGAGGTAGAGGTCGGTCGCGCTGATCTTCAGCAGCGCAGCGCCGAGCAGGCCGAGCAGCACCCCCCCGACGTGACGGTTCACCAGACCCACCACCCGACGAGCGACGCGACGACCACCGCGACGACGAACGTCGCCGGCGCGAAGCGCACCGCAAACCGGCGGCCGAACATGCCGGCCTGCAGCGCGAACAGCTTGAGGTCGACCATCGGACCGACGACGAGGAAGGCGAGCCGCGCGGTGAGCGAGAACTGCGTGAGCGACGCCGCCACGAACGCATCGGCCTCGGAGCAGACGCACAGGACCACGGCGAGCGCGGCGAGCGCGAGCACCGACAGCGCCGGACGTGCCGCCAGGCTGTCGAGCCACTGCGTCGGCACCAGCACGTTGAGCACCGCGGAGGCGAGCGCACCGATCACCAGGAACCCGCCCGCGTGCAGGAAGTCGTGCGACGCCGTGCGCCGCCACGTCTCGGCCTTCGTCGCGCCCTCGAGGTGCGACCGGCTCGGGATGCGCAGCCACTCGCCGCGGCCGAAGCGCATCCACGCCCAGCCCATGACGACGGCGACGACCAGCGAGGCGCCGAACCGGGCGACGGCCATCATCGGCTGGTTCGGGAAGGCGACGAACGTCGACACGATCACGACCGGGTTGATCGCCGGGCTCGAGAGCAGGAACGCGAGCGCGGCGGCGGGTGCGACGCCGCGCGCCATCAGCCCCCCGGCCACCGGCACGGAGGCGCACTCGCAGCCCGGCAGCACCACGCCCGCGACGCCCGCGACCGGCACGGCGAGCGCGGTGCGCGACGGCAGCGCCTTCGCGAAGAACGACGGCGGCACGTACGCCGCGATCGTCGCCGAGAGGACCACGCCGAGGCCGAGGAACGGCAGCGCCTGCACGACGATGGACACGAAGACCGTCGCGCCGGTCTGCCACGCCGGCGTCTGGAACAGCCCCTGGATCCAGCGCTGCGCGAGCACCAGCACGAGGAGCCCGGCAGCCAGCCAGCCCAGGGCACCCGGGCTCCACCCGGTCGACCGCGTCGGCTCCTGCGTCTGGGTCACGTCGCGGCGCCGGGGACCTCGTTCGGCACGGCTCCGCCGTAGCGGCGGTCGCGCGAGGCGTACTGCTCGCACGCCCACCACAGGTGCCGCCGGTCGAAGTCGGGCCAGAGGGTCGGGACGAAGACGAGCTCGGCGTACGCCGACTGCCACAGCAGGAAGTTGCTCGTGCGCTGCTCCCCCGACGAGCGCACGAACAGGTCGACGTCGGGCATGTCGGGCTCGTCGAGGTGGCGCGCGATGGTCTTCTCGTCGACCTTCGCCGGGTCGATCCGGCCCGCCGCCACCTCGCGCGCGATCGCCTGCGCCGCATCCGCGATCTCGGCGCGGCCGCCGTAGTTGACGCACATCGTCAGGGTCAGCGTGGAGTTGCCGGCGGTGAGCCGCTCGGCCTCCTCGAGCTCGTCGATCACGCTCTTCCAGAGCTTGGGCCGCCGGCCGGCCCAGCGCACGCGCACGCCGAGGTCGTGCATCTCGTCGCGGCGGCGGCGGATCACGTCGCGGTTGAAGCCCATGAGGAACTTGACCTCGTCGGGCGAGCGCTTCCAGTTCTCCGTCGAGAACGCGTACGCCGAGATCGCGCCGACACCGAGCTCGATCGCACCGTGGACGCAGTCGAGCAGCGACGCCTCGCCCGCCTCGTGCCCCGCGGTGCGGGGCAGCCCGCGGTCCTTGGCCCACCGGCCGTTGCCGTCCATGACCAGCGCGACGTGGCGCGGCACGAGCTCGCGCGGGATGCCGGGCGCGGTCGCACCGCTGGGGTGCGGCGTGGGCGGCAGCACCGGGATGGTGCGTGCCGGCGCCGCCGACGTCCGGCTGGCTGCCCGTGCTGCGCGTCGTCCTGCCACGCGCTCATGGTCGCACCGCGACCGCCGTCAGAGTGCGGCGACCCGGCGTTCGGTGGTGTGCGCGAGCAGCTCGGCGGTGACGGTGTCAGGGTCGTACGTGTGCGGGTGGTGCGCAGCCCCGGGCACGACGACGAAGCGGCTCCCGGGAAGGAGCGCGGCGGCCGCCCGGCCGTGCTCGATGGGCAGCATCGGGTCGCGGTCGCCCCAGACGATGAGCACGCGCTCGGGGTCGAGGCCGCCCATCTTCTGCAGCGCCGACACGCGCTGGCCGTCGGGTCCGACGACGCTGCGCACGGTCGAGAGGAACGCCCGGCGGCGCTGCTCGTCGCGCAGGACCTCGAGCTTCTCCAGCGCGTGCGGGCTCAGCACCTCGGCGTCGATGCTCAGCTTCTGGAGCCACTGCGACGAGCGCCGCGCCAGCGACACGACCCGCTCGCTGCACGCGAGGCGCAGCACGAGCTCGGAACCGGGCAGGCTCGCCGCGCGCAGCGGCACGCCGACGTCGCTGCCCAGGCCGCCGCTGGAGATGAGCGTCATCGACTCGATGCGGTCGGGGAACTGGTAGGCCAGCTGCAGCGCGACACCGCCGCCGAGCGAGTGGCCGACGAGGTGGACCGGGCCGGTGCGCCCGAGGTGGTCGAGCAGGTCGCGGACGGCGCTCGCGTGCGCGCCGAGGCTGAAGTCGCCGTTGCCGGCGTCGGACCCGCCGTGACCGAGGAGGTCGACCGCGACGACGGTGCGGCCGGCCTCGGCGAGGCGCTGCGGGATGTCGCCCCAGGTGTCGATCGAGGAGCCGACGCCGTGCAGCAGCACGAGCGGAGTCCCCTGCCCGGGCAGCTCGACGTACGCGATCTCGTGACCGGGGAGCGCCGCGGTGCGGCGTCGGATGGGGCTCATGCTGACCTCTTTCGTAACCTACGCTGCCGTAAGT
>JBGAJT010000348.1:0-3236 GCA_044224785.1 Candidatus Nanopelagicales bacterium
ACCGGCTCCTCGCCGATCCGGGTCCGCTTCTGCCCTTCGCCCACCGGCAACCCGCACGTCGGCATGGTCCGCACGGCCCTGTTCAACTGGGCCTACGCGCGTCACACCGGCGGCACGTTCGTGTTCCGCATCGAGGACACCGACTCCGCGCGCGACAGCGAACAGTCCTACGAGGACCTGCTCGGCGCGCTGCGCTGGCTCGGCCTGGACTGGGACGAGGGCCCCGAGGTCGGCGGCCCGCACGGCCCCTACCGGCAGAGCCGGCGTACCGAGATCTACGCCGACGTCGCCGCGCGCCTCGTCGAGGCCGGGTCTGGCCTACGAGTCGTTCTCCTCGCCCGACGAGGTCGAGGAGCGCCGTCGCGCCGCGGGCCAGGACCCCAAGCTCGGCTACGACAACGCCGACCGGTACACCAGCGACGACCAGAAGGCCGAGTTCCGCGACCAGGGCCGTCTGCCGGTGCTGCGCCTGCGGATGCCCGACCAGGACTGGGTCTGGGACGACCTGGTGCGCGGCCCGATCGAGTTCAAGAACGACCACGTGCCCGACTACGTCATCGTGCGCGGCAACGGCGAGCCGCTGTACACGCTGGTGAACCCGGTCGACGACGCGCTCATGGGGATCACGCACGTGCTGCGCGGCGAGGACCTGCTCTCGAGCACCCCACGACAGCTGGCGATGTATGCGGCTCTCGCGCAGATCGGCGTCGGCGACGGCTCGACCCCGCGCTTCGGCCACCTGCCCTACGTCATGGGCGAGGGCAACAAGAAGCTGTCCAAGCGCGACCCGCAGAGCTCGCTCAACCTCTACCGCGAGGAGGGCTACCTCCCCGAGGGCCTGCTCAACTACCTCGCGCTGCTCGGCTGGTCGCCCGGCGACGA
Source organism: Candidatus Nanopelagicales bacterium (assembly GCA_044224785.1). Lineage (GTDB taxonomy): Bacteria > Actinomycetota > Actinomycetes > S36-B12 > CAIYMF01 > Longivirga. The sequence goes on from JBGAJT010000348.1 coordinate 883, forward strand.
CCTCGAGTTCTTCTCGCCCACGCAGCTCGCCGAGCTCTTCGACATCACGCGCGTGCAGCCCAACCCCGCGCGGTTCGACTCCAAGAAGTGCCTGGCGATCAACGGCGACTGGATCCGCCACATCAGCGCGGCGGACCTCGCCGCGCGGATGGTGCCCTACCTCGACGCGGTGGGCGCGGTCAGCGGCACCCCGACGCCCGAGCAGCAGGCGGTCATCGACGCCGCCGTGCCGCTCGTGCAGGAGCGGATGGAGACGCTGCGCGGCGGCGCCGTCCAGCTGCGCTTCCTCCTCGTCGACGAGGAGGACTTCGCCGTCGACCCGGAGGACCGCGAGCGCGTCCTGACCGACGACGCGAGGCCGGCGCTGCAGGCCGCGCACGACGCCCTGGCGGCGCTCGAGCCGTTCACGCACGAGGCGATCGAGGCCGCGCTGCGCGCCGCGCTGGTGGAGGGCCTCGGGCTCAAGCCGAAGGTGGCCTTCGGCCCGGTGCGCGTCGCCGTGAGCGGGCACCGGATCTCGCCGCCGCTGTTCGAGTCGATCGAGCTGCTCGGCCGCGACCGCACCCTGCGCCGGCTCGCGGCGGCCCTCGCGGGCTGAGGCCGGCACCCTCGCGGGCGCGTGAGCCGCGCGTGAGGGTCGGTTTGGGTGAGCGCGCGGCGTCGGGCTATCATCGACGACGTCGACGGCCCGCAAGGGTCGCTGACCTTGGGGTATGGGGTAATTGGCAGCCCAACTGATTCTGGTTCAGTTAGTCTAGGTTCGAGTCCTGGTACCCCAGCTGATCGTCAACGGTCGCCCTGTGCGCGGTACCGATCCCCGGTGGATTTGGTGGCTCTCCGCGCGCTCGGGTAGCGTTCCGGTCCGCTGGTACGGCGTCCCGCGAGGGGCGCCGCAGCAACGCACGGCCCCGTTGTGTAGCGGCCTAGCACGCCGCCCTCTCAAGGCGGTAGCGCGGGTTCGAATCCCGTCGGGGCTACGCGATCGAAGGCCCGGATCCCCTGCGGATCCGGGCCTTCGTGCGTGCCGGGACCGGTGCGCGGGCGCCGACGCAGTAGCGTGCGCCGGGGCGAGGACGGACCTCGCCCGGAGCAGGGGGCACGGCACGTGGCGGGCGGTACGGACGGCGGCAGCGCGGCCGTCGCGGAGCAGCGCACGAGCACGCGCGCGCGCCTGGTCCGCTGGCGCAGCGGCGCGACCTTCTGGTCTTCGGCGGCCGACGCCCCGCGCGAGCGGCGCCCCACCGACGCCGGCATCGCCGTCCTCGGGGTCCTCGCGGTCACCCTGCTCTCGCTGGCCGCGCCGGGCCCCACCGATCTCGACACCAAGCTGGTGTCCGCCATCAAGGCGCTGCCCGGGCTGCTCGGCTGGTTCTGGGAGTCGACCTACGCCGCGGCGCTGCTGTGGACGCTGGTCCTCGTCGTCGCGGCGCTCGCGACCAACCACCGCCGCGTGCTGTTCCTCGAGCAGCTCGGTGCGGTGATCCTCGCGCTCGGTCTCGGCGGGCTGGTCGCCGTGGTCGAGGGCTCGACCTGGAGCTCGGTCTGGGCCTCCCTGGTCAGCCACGACAGCACCACCGTCTACCCCGCGGTGCGCTTCACCGTCGTCGTCGCCGTGGTGGCGGTCACCGCGCCGCACCTGTCGCGCCCGATGCGCCGGCTGGGCATCTGGATCGTCTCGCTCGGCGGCCTGGGCGCTCTCGCGCTCGACATCGACACCCCGCTCGGGCTGGTCGCCGGCCTCGTGCTCGGCGCGACCGTGGCGTCGGTCGTGCACCTCGCCGTCGGGTCGCCGGGCGGCCACGTGCCGCTCGAGCAGATCCAGGAGCAGCTCGCCGACCTCGGCGTGGCGGCGGGCGACCTGGCCTACGCCGACGAGCCGGGCCACGTCTCGGTCGTCGCTCGCGCGTCGGACGCCGACGGACGGCCGTTGCTCGTGCGCGTCTACGGCCGCGACGCCTGGGAGGCGTCGGTGCTCGCGACCGTGTGGCAGCGGCTCTGGTACAAGCAGAGCGGCGGAGCCTCGGTCGGCCGGCAGGAGCAGGCCGAGCACGAGGGCTTCGTGACAATGGTCGCCGAGCGGGCCGGGGCGCCCGTGCAGCCGGTGCTGGCCGCGGGCACAGCGTGGGGCCGCGACGCCCTGCTGGTCCGCCGCGCCGACGGCGAGATCCTCCCCGACCTCGCCGACCGAGCCTTCGACGAGACGCACGCGCAGGCCGCCTGGGCGGCGCTCGCGTCGCTGCACGGCGCGGGCATCGCGCACGGCGACGTGCGATCCCGCCGGGTCGTCGTCGACGGCGACGACGTCCGTCTCACCGACCTCGCGTCGGCGGTGCTCGGCGCGGCCGACAACGAGC
>JBGAJT010000349.1:0-3234 GCA_044224785.1 Candidatus Nanopelagicales bacterium
ACGACCGGCTTGGTGACGTTGTCCTTGATGAACGCGGCCGCGCGCTCCTCGGCGTCGCCGCCGATCTCGCCGATCATCACGATCGCGTCGGTCTCGGGGTCGGCCTCGAACGCCGCGAGGCAGTCGATGTGCGTCGTACCGATGACCGGGTCGCCGCCGATTCCGACGGCGGTGGAGAAGCCGAGGTCGCGGAGCTCGTACATCATCTGGTAGGTCAGCGTGCCCGACTTCGACACCAGGCCGATGCGGCCGGCCTTCGTGATGGTGCCGGGGATGATGCCAGCGTTGGACTTCCCGGGGCTGATCAGACCCGGGCAGTTCGGGCCGACCAGGCGGGTGGTGCCCGAGTTCGCGGCGTACTGGTAGAAGGCCGCGGTGTCGTGGATCGCGATGCCCTCGGTGATGACGACGACCAGCGGGATCGCCGCGTCGATCGCCTCGATGACCGCGGCCTTCGCGAACTTCGGGGGCACGAAGACCACCGAGACGTCGGCGCCGGTCGCGGCCACGGCCTCCTGGCAGGAGTTGAACACCGGGATGTCGCGGCCCTCGGCGGTGACGGTCTGGCCGCCCTTGCCGGGGGTGACGCCCGCGACGATGTTCGCGTGCGACCCGAGCATGCGGATCGTGTGCTTGGTGCCCTCCGAGCCGGTGATGCCCTGGACGAGCAGCTTGGAGTTCTCGTTGAGGAAGATCGCCATCGGTGTCAGGCCCCCTGAGCCGCGAGCTGGGCCACGCGGCGCGCGGCGTCGTCCATGGTGTCCACGAGCTCCACGAGCGGGTTGCCCGCGTCGCGGAGGATCTGCCGACCGAGGTCGGCGTTGTTGCCGTCGAGGCGCACGACGAGCGGCTTGGTGACCGCCTCGCCCTTGGCCGCGAGCAGCTCGACCGCCTGCACGATGCCGTTGGCCACCGCGTCGCACGCGGTGATGCCGCCGAAGACGTTGACGAAGACGGCCTTCACCTCGGCGTCGCTGAGGATGATCTCGAGGCCGTCGGCCATCACCTGGGCGCTCGCGCCGCCGCCGATGTCGAGGAAGTTCGCGGGCTTCTGGCCGCCGAACTCCTCGCCGGCGTACGCGACGACGTCGAGCGTGCTCATGACCAGGCCCGCGCCGTTGCCGATGATGCCGACCGAGCCGGAGAGCTTGACGTAGTTGAGGTCCTTCTCCTTCGCCCGGATCTCCAGCGGGTCCGTCGCGGTGTCGTCGACGAGCGCCTCGTGGTCGGGGTGGCGGAACTCGGCGTTGTCGTCGAGCGAGACCTTGCCGTCGAGGGCGACGACCTTGCCCTCGGGGGTCTTCACGAGCGGGTTGACCTCGACGAGGGTGGCGTCCTCCTTGACGAAGACGTCCCAGAGCTTCTGCAGGATCTCGATCACCTGGTCGCGGATCGAGGCGTCGAAGCCGGCGGCGTCGGTGATCTCGGCGGCCTTCGCGGCGTCGCAGCCGACGATCGCGTCGACCGGCACCTTCGCGAGGGCCTCGGGGCGCTCGACCGCGAGCTGCTCGATCTCCATGCCGCCCTCCTTGCTCGCCATCGCGAGGAAGGTGCGGTTCGCGCGGTCGAGGAGGAAGGAGACGTAGTACTCCTCCGCGATGTCGGCCGCCGGGTTGATGAGCACCTGGTGGACGACGTGGCCCTTGATGTCGAGGCCGAGGATGTCGTGCGCCCGGTCGTAGGCCTCCTGCGGGTCCTGCGCGAGCTTCACGCCGCCGGCCTTGCCGCGGCCGCCCGTCTTCACCTGCGCCTTGACGACCACCAGGCCGCCGATGCGCGTGGCCGCGTCCTTGGCCGCCTGGGGGGTGCGCACGACCTCGCCGCTCTGCGTCGGGACGCCGTGCTTCGCGAACAGGTCCTTCGCCTGGTACTCGTACAGATCCACCGCTGCTTGTCCTGACTCTCGGGTGGTGCCGGACTGGTCGTGGGGCGCCGACGAGGGCGTCGACGGGGCGCCTACGGCGTACCGCTGTGCGGGACTCCGCGAGCAGCCGCGAGCCTAGTCCGGGGCGCTCCCGCTGCCGAGCCCGGTACCGCGCCAGAGAACGCCTGCGACCCACGTCACACCCCACCGTGACCGTTGTCTCAGATGTCGAACCCCATGAGGGATTCGCCTTACGACGTTCGACATCTCGAGCTCGCGGCGGCGCGTCGTCCCCAGCACCCATCGACGGCAGCACCGGGGCCCGGCGGTCGGCGCCACCCTGGTGGGATGTCTGGACGTCGTGACGCTGTGCAGCAAGTGCCGGGCCTGGCCCGCCTCCTCAGCGACCAGTCGGGCCTGGCCCGGCGGGATCAGCTCGCCGGGCTCGGGGTCACCGCGCAGCACGTCGCCGAGCAGTGCGCCGCCGGTCGGTGGCGGGCGGTGTCCCCCATCGTGGTGGCCGCCGACAATGGTCGCCTCGACGAGGAGCAGCTGCTGTGGCTCGCGGTGCTCAACGCCGGTCGGGGCTGGATCGGTGGTCGCACGGCGCTCGCCCGGCGCGGCCTCACGGGCGGACCCGTCCTGGCCCACCGGGAGCTGCTGGTGCCGCGGGGTGCCCGCCCGCCTCGGCTCCCGGGGGTCCGGCTGCACGTGACCGCACGCGAGCCCGCCCCGTCCGGGCCGCTGCTGACCTCCGTCGCACGAGCCACCGTCGACGCCTCCGCCTGGGAGCGCTGGCCCCGAGCCGCCACCGGCCTCGTCCTCGCCGTGATCCAGCAGCGCCTGGCCACGGTCGACGAGATCGCCGGGGAGCTCGCCGCTGCGGGCCGGGTCCGCCACCGGGCGGTGGTCCGCGACGCCCTGGACGAGGCCGCCCGCGGGGCCGACGCCCTGTCCGAGGTCGACGTCGACACCCTGATCCGCCGAGCCGGGCTGCCGGCACCACGTCGACAGGTGCGCGACGGCTCGGGGCGTCTCGATCTCGAGGTGGACCTGCCCGACGGCCGGCTGCTCAAGATCGAGGTCGACGGACCGCAGCACGACACGGGCGAGGCGCGCTGGATCGACGCACGTCGCGACGCCCAGCGCTCCTCCGACGGCGACGCCGTGCTCCGCATCCCCGTGTTCGCGGTGCGCTACCACCCCACGGGAATCGTGCGGGAGCTCGTGCGGATCCGCCTCACCGCGGAGCAGAACGCGAGACGTAGAACCGCATGAGGCCATCGCCGTATGACGTTCGACATCTCACCGTCGCGGCGGCCGAGTCGGGCGGGCTGGAGAACCCCCGGAGGGCCCCGCCCGACGCAGTT
>JBGAJT010000034.1:0-17513 GCA_044224785.1 Candidatus Nanopelagicales bacterium
CCCGCCCACTCCTCCGCCGCCGCCGAGCTCGCCGAGGCGCTGCCGGAGTCGAAGGTCATCAAGGGCTTCAACACCAACTTCGCCGGCACGCTCGCGGCCGGCACCCTCGGCGACCTCGCCACCACGGTGCTCATCGCCGGTGACGACGCCGACGCGAAGAAGACCCTCGCCGACGTCGTCGCCGCCGGTGGCGTGAAGGTGATCGACGCCGGCCCGCTCTCGCGCGCCCGCGAGCTCGAGGCCGTCGGCTTCCTGCAGATCACGCTGGCCGCGGCCGAGAAGGTCTCCTGGGTGGGCGGGTTCGGCCTCGTCGCCTGACCTCCCCGCACTCCGCCAGGAGCTGCGAACGGCCCTCGTCCTCACGGACGGGGGCCGTCGCTCATTCGCGACGCAGCGCGACGTCGAGGCCGGCCTTGGCGAGGTCCGCCGTGGTCGCATCGGGGAGGTAGGCCTCGGTGAGCGCGAGGCTGATGCGCGGGAGCGCCGCCTCGTCGCGGAACACCATGAAGAGCGGAACGTGGCGCGGCTGGAACTTGGCCTTGAAGGCGTCGAGCGAGCGGAAGCCGTAGAGCGGCTCGAGCATCGTGCCGAGCCGGTCGAGCAGGCTCGACAGTCCGCCGAGCTCGTCGTCGCCCGAGTGGGCCAGCGGCGCCCCCGACAGCGACGCCCACTGCGCGCCCTGCGCCTGGAACGACAGGCAGGCGCTGGCGATGAGGAACTCGGTCACCGGCCGGAAACCATCGGGGAGACGGCGCATCACGTCGAGGGTCCAGCCGGTAGTGGTGCCGTCCGGGCCGAGGACGGGCAACCACGACGTGACGCCGTGCACGCGGCCGTCGGCGTCGACGGCGAGGCCCACGCGCACCTCGGGGTCGAGCGCCTCGTCGATGCCGCCGAGGGTGAAGCCCATCTCCGGCAGGCCCTTGTCGCCGACCCAGACCTCGCTGATCGCGCGCACCTGCGCGAGGACGCTGCGCGGCTGGTCGGCGAGACGGCCCTCGACGTAGGACACGCCCTCCTTCTTCGCGCGGTTGATCGCACTGCGCTGCGTCTGCCACTCCTTGCCCTTGAAGACCAGGTCGGGCAGGTCGATGACGGCCTCCTCGGCCACCTGCACCGAGCGGAAGCCGCGCTCCTCGGCCCAGTCGACGATCTCCTGCGACACCGAGAAGAGGCAGAACCGCTGGCCGAGCGCGTTCTGCTCGTCGACGAAGGCGTCGAGCACGCGCGCGCGGGTCGCCGGGTCGGGACCGACCGGGTCGCCGAGCGCGACGGCGACACCGTGGTGCGGCTGGAAAGCCTGCGTCCCCACGGCTTCTCCGCCGTCGCGCAGCACGAACCAGCGGTTCGCGGGCCAGGTGCCCATCCACGAGAGCGAGCCGCCACCGTCGCGGCGCAGCAGCGCGATGCCGGCCTGCCGGTCGGCCTCCGCCGAGGCGTCGAGCTTGGTCGCCTGCCGCGGCGAGACGGCGCGGAACGCGGCGCGACCGGCGATGAGCACGAGCAGCTGCATCAGCCAGAGCACGAGGTCGGCGACCGACGCCGGCAGCGCCTGGCCCGCACCGATGTCGAGGACGACGTAGGCGTCCTCCCCCGCGATCAGCGCAGCGGAGGCGATCACCGCGACGAGCCCCACGAGCGCGAGCCCGATCGACGTCAGCACCACCGCCCAGATCCAGGCGCGGCGCCGGCCCTTGCGCAGCCCGTTGGCCAGCAGCAGCGAGATGCCTGCACCGATGAGAACGATCACGGTGCCGTCGTCGTCGGCGGAGGCGCCGAGCGGGCCGTCGGCGGGGACGAACCACACGACGAGCCGGATGATCGCGGCGAGCAGGAAGAGCGTCGCCGCCGTGACGCGCCACTCGCGGCGGGTGAGCCGTGGCCGCTTCAGCGACGGCCGGGCACCGACGAGGAAGGGGCCGAGCACGAGGCCGACGCCGACGCCGATGAGGTGCTCGAGGTCCCAGAGCAGGCCGATGTAGAGGAAGGCGAGCACGGCGTACAGCGAGATCACGAAGCGCAGCCGGCCGCGCCACGGCGGGAGTAGCGTGACGCTCGCGGCCGCGACGGCGCCGAGAGCGCCGGCGCTGAAGCCGACGTCGAGGTCGTCGGCGACGCGGGCCGCCCAGCTCCACCCGCTCGACGTGCCGCCGACGAGCGCGAGGAAGGCCGCAGCGCCGAGGATGCCGGCTGCCTGTGCGCCCACGGTCGCGAGCGCCGCCCGCTTGGTGCCCAGGCGCCACTCCGACCAGCCGACCAGGAGGGCGAACCCGCCGGTGACGGCGAGGTACTGCGCCGGCGTCAGCGCGAACAGCGCACCGGTGACGACGGTGTACCAGCGAGCCGCCTGGAACGCCGGCAGTCCGTACGCGACGACGTCCATGAGGTCGCGGTCGACCAGCGGGTCCCAAAGCGTGCGGGTGGAGATGCCGAGCACCAGCATCACGACGACGACCGCGATGGTGAACGGCACCCCGCGCAGGACGCCGAGGACCGCGCGGGGCCTGCCGGGGGCGAGCGCGTCGTCGTCCGCCGCGTCGTCGACCGCCGTCGTACCTTCGCTCATCCGCCCCGCCCTGTCGTCCGAGCCTCCCCGCGCCGCCCAGTCTTCCGCACGCTCAGCGCCCGCACCCCCGGGATCGTCCGACGGTCGTCCCGCATGAGGAGAAGTCGACTCAGGGTTCGCGCAACGACCGTGACCCGGTGCCCGGCCGGCTGATAGGCAGGGACCGTCCCTGGATCGGTCGCGGAGGCTGTCATGAACGAGCACAACGTCTGCCCGTGGTGCGGCGAGGTCGGACGCGCGACGTCGCCGATCTCCCGGCGCAGCTTCCGGACGACGCACGAGGAGACGTGCGGCGCCTCGGGGAACCTCGACTGGCTCAGCCGGATGCGCGCCCAGTGGGGCATCACCGACCACCTCGACGCGCACGTGGTCGACCTGCGCGAGGACGCCCTCAGCGGCGCCTGAGGCGCTCGTCCGCGGCGTCGCGCAGCGCGCGCCACAGCAGCTCCCGGTCGTCGCCGGGCCCGTCGCTCTCCTCGGGGTGCCACTGCACCCCGATGGCCCACGCGGTGGGGTGCTCGACCGCCTCGACGATGCCGTCGTCGGCGACCGCGGCGCGGCGCAGACCCGGGGCCACGACGTCGACCGCCTGGTGGTGGCCGTTGCGCACGTGCCAATCGCGCTCGCCGAGGATCTCGAGCAGCCGGGTGCCCTCGTCGATGCGCACGTGCTCGTCGAGGAACAGGCCGCTCTCGTGGTCGCCATGGTGCAGGTGCGAGGGGTCGAGGTCGGGCACGAGGGTCCCGCCGTACGCGACGTTGAGCAGCTGCACGCCGCGGCAGACGGCGAGCACCGGTACGTCGGCGGCGACCGCGGCGCGGATCGCGTCGATCGTGAAGTGGTCGGCCGCGACGTCGACGCCGTACTCGTGCGGCACCGGGCCGGGTACGCCGTAGAGCTCGGAGTCGACGTCGCCGCCGCCGAGGATCAGGACCGCGTCGGTGTCGAGCGCCGCAGCGACGTCGGGCAGGTCCTCCGACGTGTCGACGATGCGCCAGTCGAAGCCGAGCGACGCCGCCTCCTGCAGCGCGACCTTCGTCAGCGCGCGCACCAGGTCGGCCACGTGGTCGTTGAGGTCCGGGAAGTTCAGCGACACCAGCACCGACAGGCGCGGGCCGGTCCGCGGCCCCTCGTCCTCGGGCAGGACCTCGTGCAGGTGGACCACCGGTGCGCTGCTCACGACCGCCGACCGTACCCCCTCCCCCACCACGTCTCACTCGGCTAAGTGCTCACCAGTGGCTCTCTGGTCAGCACTTAGCCGAGTGAGACCGCGTGGGTCAGGAGGAGGTGCGGCCGTAGAAGAGCATCGAGGTGAGGTCGGAGAGGCGCATGTCGGGGCGCTCGCCGTAGGTGAGCACCGAGTTGATGCGCGGGGTGGGGCCGACGACCTTCGTCACGCGGTGCAGCGCGTGGTGGCCGCGGAAGATCGCCATCGCGCCGGGCGAGCTCTCGAGCCGCACCAGGAGCGACGGGTCCTCCTCCATCGCGGCCTGGACGACGTCGTAGCGCTCGTCGGTCTCGTCGCGCGTCCCCGGCACGTAGTCGAAGTCGCCGCCCTCCTCCGACTGCTGGTACATCACGGTGACGGAGAACTCGCTGTTGTCGAAGTGCCAGCCGAGCTCCTCCCCGGTGCGGAAGGTCGTGACCTGCAGCGCGTCGAGCGGATCGGCGCTGCGGTAGAGCACGTCCTTGGACAGGACCGCGGCGATGAACGCCGTGAGGTCGTCGTGCTCGTAGAGCCGGCGCAGCGGCGCGTCGGCGGGCAGCTGGTCGTAGGCGATGCCGTGCTTGGCCGAGCGGACCGTGCGACGCAGCGGGTGGTCCTCGGCGACGGTCTCGTCCGGCACCGTGAAGTAGACGTTGTGCGTGGTCTCCGACGCGTGCGCCGTATCGGCGTTCTGGTCGGCGATCGCGATCATCGACGCGACGGCGTCGGGCCGGATGAAGCCCGGCAGCGAGCAGACGCCCTTCGCGGCGAGCTCGGCGCGGCAGCGGGCGAGGAACGACTGCCCCTCGGCGGAGTCGAGGTCGTGGATCGGGTAGCGGTCGAGGTCGACGACGTCGGCGTACGGCGCGACGGTCTCGGTCGGGGCCAGGGTCACGGCTTCCTCCGGGGGCGGTGGGCGATCACCTGAGCGTGGACCCGTCTGCTCCATCAGCACAACTCCACTTCGGCCCGGTTTCCATCAGCAGGGCTTATGGTCTGCTCATGGCCGAGGCGTGGGACTCCGTCGAGCTGCGCCACCTGCGCACGCTCGAGGCGGTGGCCCGCACCGGCTCGTTCAGCCGGGCCGCCGACGAGCTCGGCTACACGCAGTCCGCCGTCAGCCAGCAGCTCGCGCGGCTCGAGGCGCTCACCGGGTCGCGCCTGGTCGAGCGCCCCGGTGGCCCGCGGCCGGTCTCGCTGACCCCCGCCGGCGAGCTCCTCGTCGCCCGTGCGGAGGCCCTCGGCGGCGAGCTCGCCCGCGCCCGCGCCGACCTCGAGGCGCTCGCAGCCGGCGAGGCCGGCGTGCTGCGGGTCGGCTGCTTCTCCAGCGTCGGCGTACGCCTGCTGCCCGCGGCTCTCCGCGAGCTGTCGGCCACGCGACCGGGGATGCAGGTGCGGCTCGTCGAGGCGGAGGACGACGGCGACCTGCTCGACCTGCTCGGGTCCGGGCGCCTCGACGTCACCTTCGTCGTGCACCCGGTGCCGCCCGGTCCGTGGCGCACCGTGGAGCTGGTCGAGGACCCGTACGTCGTCGTCGTGCACGACGGCCATCCCCTCGCGTCGCGGCGCACGCCGCTCGAGCCGCACGAGCTCGACGGCGTACCGCTGGTGACCTACGGCGAGATGCGGTCGGTGCACGCGGTCGAGAACCGGCTGGGCAGACCGGGTCTCGGCGATCAGGTGGTGCTGCGTTCGCACGACAACGGCACGATCCTCGCGCTCGCCGCCGAGGGCGTGGGTGCGGCGGTCGTGTCGTGGCTGTCGGTCGACGAGCACCGCCCCGGCGTCCGCGTGCTCCCGCTGCGCGGGGTCGCGCCGCGCGTCGTCGGGCTCGCGTGGCACGGCGAACGACCGGCCCTGCCCGCGGCAGAGGCGTTCGTGGCGCTGGTGCGCGCGGCCGCCGTCGTCGAGCAGGCGCGGGCGGTGGCGCTGCTCGACGTCGTCGGCTGAGAGCCGCGGCGGGCGCGCACAGGGGGTCTCAGCGCCGGGCACGGCCGTTGCCAGGAACCCCTCAGGTTCGGGGACGACGGTGCAGGCATGAGCATCACGCAGAGCCGGCCGACGCAGGTCGCCGAGCGCCGGAGCACCCCCCGGGCGAAGGGCCCCTTCCCCGCCACCCCCGACTCGCGCGTCGTCGTCGGCGACGTCCTCGTGTGGCTCGCGGGCCTCGGGCTCGGCGTGGTCGTCGCGATCGAGCTGCTGACGCGGACCGCCGTGTCGGGGCCGGGCGCGCTGCTCACCGAGGCCGGCCGCTGGACGGCGCTGGTCGGGACGTACGCGTCGCTGCTCCTCCTCGTGCTGGTGGCACGCGTGCCGCTGCTCGAGCGGTCGGTCGGCATGGACCGGCTGATGTCGTGGCACCGCAAGATCGGACCGGTCGCGCTGCTGCTAATCGCCGCGCACGTCGTGCTCACGACCCTGGGCTACGCGTCGTCGACCGCGGTCTCGTGGCTCGCGCAGACGTGGGACTTCGCCACCGTCTACCCGTGGATTCTCCCGGCGATGGCGGGCTTCGTCCTCATGCTCGTCGGCGGCTTCACCTCGTGGCGCGTCGCACGCCGTCGGATGAAGTACGAGACCTGGTGGGTCACCCACCTCTACTTCTACCTCGCGATCGCGCTCGCCTACCTGCACCAGGTCCTCTACGGCCAGCAGTTCGTCGACCACGCCTGGGCGCGCTACGTCTGGATCGGCATGTACGCCGTCACCGTCGCGCTGCTGCTCGTCTACCGCGTCGGTGCGCCGATCTGGCAGTCGCTGCGGATGGACCTGCGGGTCCACGCGGTCGAGCGCGAGTCGCTCGACACGGTGTCGGTCTGGATCCGCGGTCGCGGCGTCGACCAGTTCCGCCTGCGCGGCGGGCAGTTCTTCGGCTTCCGCTTCCTCACCCGCGACGGCTGGTGGCAGTCGCACCCGTACTCGGTGTCGACCGGCTCCTCGCCCGAGTTCATCCGCGTGACGATCAAGGACCTCGGCGACCACAGCCGCAGCACCGCGCACCTGCAGCCGGGCACGCGCGTCGTCCTCGAGGGCCCCTACGGCGTCTTCACCGCGGACGACCGGCGCACCGACCACGTGGTGCTCGTCGCCGGCGGGGTTGGGGTGACGCCGGTGCGCGCGATCCTCGACGACCTCCCGCCCGACGTCGAGGTCGACCTGCTCTACCGCGCCCCGAAGGCGGAGGCGCTGGTCCTGCGCGACGAGCTCGAGGCCATCGCCGCGGTGCGCGGCAGGTCGATGCGGCTGCGCTACCTGGTGGGGTCGCGCCGCGACTACCCGATCGATGCGCGCACCTTGCAGCACCTGGTGCCGCGCGTGGCCGGCGCCGACGTCTACGCCTGCGGCCCAGCCGATCTCGTCGCTGCGGTGCACGAGGCCGCCACGGTGCTCGGCGTCCCCGACGACCGCATCCACGACGAGGCCTTCTCCTTCCACTCCCCCGACCACTACGCGTTCGAGAGGACGACGTCATGAAGCGCGCAGCCCTGGTGGGCGCCGGCACCCTGGCCGGCGTCGCCGCGATCCTCACCCTCAACCCGGAGGGCACGACCGCGACGTCGGCCGCCGCGACGCCGGCGACCTCGTCGAGCACGGGCACGTCGTCGGGCACGTCGTCCGGCTCGTCGAGCAGCTCGACGTCCTCGGGCTCGACGTCGGGCTCCACCTCGTCGGGGTCGACGTCGTCGGGGTCGAGCAGCACCACCACCACGTCGGGCACCGACGGCACGTACACCGGCGACGCCGTCGACATCGGCCACAACTACGGGACGATCCAGCTGCAGGTGACGGTGAGCGGCGGCAAGGTCACGGACGTGACCGCGCTCGCGGTGCCGCAGAACGACCCGCGCAGCTCGCAGATCAGCTCCTACGCCGTGCCGCAGCTGGTGTCGCAGGCCATCGAGGCGCAGAGCTCGAGCATCTCGGGCATCAGCGGCGCGACCTTCACCAGCAACGGCTTCGCCCAGTCGCTCGCGAGCGCCCTGACCCAGGCCGGCCTGAGCTAGCCGCCGTCGGAGGTCCCGGCGTCAGCGACACGTCAGGATCGCGCGCCCGGCGTCAAGACCGCGTCAGGATCGCGCGCCTCCCGGCTCGAGCAGGACTGTGCTGGAGGCATGGCACAGATCCAGCACTCCGACCCCGTCTGGACGTCCCTGCGTCGCGCACCCGACGACACCCGGCCGCCGGCCCCGCTCGTCCTCGGGATCGCGTTCGCCTGCCTGCTCGGGTGGGCGGGGGCTGTCTCGGTCCTCGACCTGCCGGCCGCGGTCGCCGTCGGCGGCGCGGTCGTCATCGCGGCCGGCGCATCGTGGTGGTTGACCATCCCTGCTGCGCTCGGCTCGGCCGCACTCGCGTTCCTCGTGGTCGACGGCTTCGTGCTCGGGCGCCTCGGCGACCTGTCGTGGGACGGCACCCCGGACGCGGTCCTGCTCGTCGTCCTGGTCCTTGCCTGCGCGCTCTCCAGCGAGGCGTGCCACGAGGTGCAGGCCGCCCGTCTGCAGCGCGCCGACCTCAACAAGCCGTAAGGAACTCCGGCTGCCGCGTCAGGGCTGCGTGAGCGGGTCCCCCCGCGAGCCGGGACGCGCGGTTCGCTGCTCCGGGCGCCGATCCTCGGCGCGCGAAAGGACCGAACATGACCGAGCTCGTGGTCGTCGCCGTCGTGGTGGCGATCGGCGCCGTCGTCCTCCTCGTGGCCCGGGGGGTGGAGAAGCTGTGAACCTCCTCGGCCTCGCCGCCCTGGTCATCGGGGCGCTCCTGCTGGTCTACCTCGTCATCGCGCTGCTGCGTGCCGAGGAGTTCTGACGATGAACGTCTACCTGGCATCGGCGCTGCAGGTGCTCCTGCTCGTCGCCGTGCTCGCCGTCGCGCAGCGTCCGCTCGGAGACCACCTCGCCCGGACCGTCGAGTCCCGTCGTCACCTCGCCCTCGAGCGGGCCGGCTACCGCCTCGTCGGCGTCGACCCCGACGCCGACCAGCGCTGGCCGGTCTACCTGCGGTCCGTGCTCGCGTTCTCGCTGGTGTCGATCGTCGTGCTGTACGCGATGCTGCGGTTGCAGGCCTATCTGCCGTACTCCCTGTCGCGCGACGGCATGCCGTCGCTGCAGGCGCTCAACACCGCGGTCAGCTTCGTCACCAACACGAACTGGCAGTCGTACTCGGGCGAGGCCGCGCTGGGCTACACGGCGCAGATGGCCGGCCTCGCGGTGCAGAACTTCCTCTCGACCGCCGTCGGCATCGCCGTCGCCGTCGCCCTCGTACGCGGGCTGAGTCGCCGCGAGACCGACCGGCTCGGCAACTTCTGGGTCGACCTCACGCGGATCACCCTGCGGGTGCTGCTGCCGCTCGCGGTCGTCTTCGGCGTGGTGCTCCTGCTCAACGGCGTCGTGCAGAACTTCAACGGCGACACCGCGATCAGCACGCTGTCGGGCGGGACCCAGACGATCCCCGGCGGACCGGTGGCGAGCCAGGAGGCCATCAAGGAGCTCGGGACCAACGGCGGCGGCTTCTTCAACGCCAACTCGGCGCACCCCTACGAGAACCCGAACGGGCTCACCAACCTCCTGCAGATCCTGCTCATCCTGCTGATCCCGTTCAGCCTGCCGCGCATGTTCGGCCGCATGGTCGGCGACCTGCGCCAGGGCCGCGCCGTCCTCGCCGTGATGGCGACCCTGTGGGCCGCCTGCACCGCCGTGCTCGTCTGGGCGCAGGTGTCCGCAGCCGGACCGGCGACGCAGCTCGCCGGCGCGGCGACCGAGGGCACCGAGGTGCGCTTCGGCGTCCCGATGTCGGCCGTGTTCGCCGCGGCGACGACGTCGACGTCGACCGGGGCGGTCGACTCCATGCACTCGTCGTACACGGCGTACGGCGGAGGCATGGCGATCCTCGACATCGTGCTCGGCGAGGTCACGCCGGGCGGTACGGGTTCCGGCCTCTACGGCATGCTCGTCGCGGCCATCGTCGCCGTGTTCCTCGCCGGGCTGATGGTGGGCCGGACGCCGGAGTACCTGGGCAAGAAGATCGGCGCCCGCGAGATGAAGCTCGTCTCGCTCTACATCCTCACGACCCCGGCGCTCGTGCTGGTCGGGCTCGGGGTCGCGATGGCCACCGCGACGGGGCGCGCCTCGATCCTCAACCCTGGTGCGCACGGCCTCTCGGAAGTCCTGTACGCCTTCGCGTCTGCGGCCAACAACAACGGATCCGCTTTCGCCGGGCTGAACGCCAACACCGACTTCTACAACGTCGCGCTCGCGCTCGCGATGGCGCTCGGCCGCCTCGTCCCGATGTGCTTCGTGCTCGCGCTGGCCGGGTCCCTCGCCCAGCAGGGGGCCATCCCGCCGAACGCGGGCACGCTCCCGACCCACCGGCTCCAGTTCGTCCTGCTCGTCACCGGCGTCGTGCTCATCGTCGCCGGGCTCACCTTCGTCCCGGCGCTCGCGCTCGGGCCGCTCGCGGAAGGACTGTCATGACCACCACCACCCCGGGGCCGCTGGAGCACCGGGTCGGCTCCGGAGCGTTCGACGCACGCAGCCTGCTGACGTCGCTGCCGGACGCGGTGCGCAAGCTCGACCCGCGTCTCATGTGGCGGTCACCGGTCATGTTCGTCGTCCTCGTCGGTGCGGTCCTGACCACCATCGCCGCGGTCGTCTCCCCCAGCGCCTTCGCGTGGTGGATCACGGTGTGGCTCTGGCTCACCGTCGTCTTCGCCAACCTCGCCGAGGCTGTTGCCGAGGGTCGAGGGCGCGCCCAGGCGGCCAGCCTGCGCGCGACCCGCCGCGACACGACGGCGCGGCTGCTCAAGGGCGACGACGAGCAGGACGTTCCGGCGACGGCCCTGCGCGTCGGAGATCTCGTCGTGTGCGAGGCAGGCGACGTGATCCCCGGCGACGGTGACGTCGTCGAGGGGGTCGCCAGCGTCGACGAGTCGGCGATCACCGGCGAGTCGGCCCCGGTGATCCGCGAGAGCGGGGGCGACCGCAGCGCGGTCACGGGCGGGACGAAGGTGCTCTCCGACCGGATCGTCGTGCGGATCACGGCCGAGCCGGGCAAGACGTTCATCGACCGGATGATCGCGCTGGTCGAGGGAGCCAGCCGGCAGCGCACGCCGAACGAGATCGCCCTGAACATCCTGCTGGCGTCGCTGACGATCATCTTCCTGCTCGTCGTCCTCGCGCTGCCGCCGCTGGCGTCGTACTCCGGGGCGCCCACCGACGTCGTCGTCCTCGTCGCGCTGCTCGTCTGCCTCATCCCCACGACGATCGGCGCCCTCCTCTCCGCGATCGGCATCGCCGGCATGGACCGGCTGGTGCAGCGCAACGTCCTCGCGATGTCGGGCCGCGCGGTCGAGGCCGCCGGCGACGTCTCGACGCTGCTGCTCGACAAGACCGGCACCATCACGCTCGGCAACCGCCAGGCGGTCGAGCTGCTCCCGGCGCCGGGGGTCGACGCCGGCGAGCTCGCCGAGGCCGCCCAGCTCTCGAGCCTCGCCGACGAGACGCCCGAGGGCCGTTCGATCGTCGTGCTGTGCAAGGAGGAGTACGGGCTCCGCGCCCGCGAGCAGGGCGAGCTCGTGCACGCGACCTGGGTGCCGTTCACCGCGCAGACCCGCATGAGCGGCGTCGACGTCGACGGCCGGTCGGTGCGCAAGGGCGCCGCTGGCGCGGTCCTCGCCCATGTGACGGCGCAGGGGGGCAGCACCCCTCCGGAGGTGTCGTCGACCATCGATGCGATCGCGGCCGCCGGCGGGACGCCGCTGGTCGTCAGCGAGGGCGACCGCGTACTCGGAGTCGTGCACCTCAAGGACGTCGTGAAGTCCGGCATCCGCGAGCGGTTCGACGAGCTGCGCCGCATGGGGATCCGCACGGTGATGATCACGGGCGACAACCCCATGACGGCCAGGGCGATCGCGGCCGAGGCGGGGGTCGACGACTTCCTGGCCGAGGCGACGCCCGAGGACAAGATGGCGCTCATCAAGCGCGAGCAGGCGGGCGGTCGCCTCGTCGCGATGACGGGCGACGGCACCAACGACGCGCCGGCGCTCGCGCAGGCGGACGTCGGCGTCGCGATGAACACGGGGACGTCCGCCGCCAAGGAGGCCGGCAACATGGTCGACCTCGACTCCAACCCGACGAAGCTCATCGACATCGTCGAGATCGGGAAGCAGCTGCTCATCACCCGCGGCGCGCTCACCACGTTCTCGGTCGCCAACGACATCGCGAAGTACTTCGCGATCATCCCGGCGATGTTCGTCGTCGCCTACCCGGGGCTGCAGTCGCTGAACGTCATGCACCTCGCGAGCCCCAGCTCGGCGATCCTGTCGGCGGTCGTGTTCAACGCGCTGATCATCGTGGCGCTGATCCCCTTGGCGCTGCGCGGTGTGCGCTACACACCCGCGAGCGCCAGCAAGCTCCTCTCGCGCAACCTCTGGATCTACGGCCTCGGCGGCATCGTCGCGCCGTTCGTCGGGATCAAGCTCCTCGATCTGCTCCTCTCACACCTCCCCGGGATCGGCTGACATGTCCACCACCCTCCGGCAGGCCGGCGTCGCACTGCGCCTCCTCGTCGTCATGACCCTGCTGCTCGGCGTCGTCTACCCCGTGCTCGTCTGGGGCATCGGACGCGCCGTCCCCACCGTGGCCGACGGCTCGTTCGTCGTGGGCCCGTCCGGATCCGTCGTGGGCTCCTCGCTCATCGGCCAGCCGTTCGACGACGCACGCTGGTTCCACCCCCGCCCCTCGGCAGCGGGTCAGGGCTACGACGCCCTGGCGAGCGGCGGCTCCAACCTGGCGATGGACAACCCCGTGCAGATCAAGGCGGTCGCGGAGCGCAGGGCCGCTGTCGTCGCGCTCGACGGCGCTGCCGGACCCGACGTGCCCGCCGACGCCGTGACCGCCAGCGGGAGCGGCCTCGACCCGGACATCAGCCCGGACTACGCCTACCTGCAGGTCGATCGGGTGGCTGCGGCCCGCAAGCTCGATCCGACCACGGTGCGCGCGCTCGTCGACGCGCACGTCACCGGCCGCACGCTGGGCTTCGTCGGCGAGCCGCGCGTCGACGTCCTCGAGCTCAACCTCGCGCTGGAGCAGATGCGGTGACACCTCGGACGTACACCGACCCCGCCGCTCGTCCCGCGGCGGGGCGGGGTCGGCTGCGCATCTACCTCGGTGCGGCCCCGGGCGTGGGCAAGACCTACGCGATGCTCGGAGAGGCGCACCGGCGTGCCGCGCGCGGCACGGACCTCGTCGTCGGACTGGTCGAGACGCATCGCCGACCCCAGACCGAGGCCATGGTCGCGGGGCTCGAGGTGGTCCCGCGGCGGACCGTCCAGCACCGCGGCGCGACGTTCGAGGAGATGGACGTCGACGCGATCCTGTCCCGGCGGCCGGAAGTCGCCATCGTCGACGAGCTGGCGCACACCAACGTGCCCGGGTCCCGGAACAGCAAGCGGTGGCAGGACGTGCACGAGCTGCTCGCCGCCGGCATCGACGTCGTCTCGACCGTCAACATCCAGCACCTGGAATCGCTCAACGACGTCGTCGAGGCGATCACCGGCGTCAAGCAGCGCGAGACCGTGCCCGACGCCGTGGTCAGGGCGGCCGACCAGATCGAGCTCGTCGACATGAGCCCCGAGTCGCTGCGCCGCCGGCTCGCGCACGAGGGGGTGGCGTCATGACCGACGAGCCCCTGGTGCTCGGGATCGAGACGTCGTGCGACGAGACCGGCGTCGGCCTGGTGCGCGGCACGACGCTCGTGGGGGAGTCGCTGGCGAGCAGCGTCGACGAGCACGCGCGCTTCGGCGGTGTCGTGCCCGAGGTAGCCAGCCGCGCCCACCTCGACGCGATGGTGCCGACGCTGCAGCGCGCGTGCGAGTCCGCGGGCGTGCGGCTGTCGGACGTCGACGCGATCGCGGTGACCGCGGGCCCGGGTCTCGCGGGTGCGCTGCTCGTCGGCGTCGCGGCTGCGAAGGCGCTGGCGCTGTCGCTCGGCGTGCCGATCTACGGCGTGAACCACCTCGCCGCGCACGTCGCCGTCGACCAGCTGCAGCACGGCCCGCTGCCCGATCCGACGATGGCGCTGCTGGTCAGCGGCGGGCACTCGTCGCTGCTGCTGGTGCCCGACGTGACCTCCGACGTGCGCCCGCTCGGCGCGACGATCGACGATGCTGCGGGCGAGGCCTTCGACAAGGTCGCGCGGGTGCTGGGGCTGCCGTTCCCCGGCGGCCCGCACGTGGACCGCGCCGCCGCCGACGGCGAGATCGTCATCGACTTCCCGCGCGGTCTCACGTCCGGACGCGACCTCGAACGGCACCGCTACGACTTCTCCTTCAGCGGTCTGAAGACCGCGGTCGCGCGCTGGGTCGAGGCGCGCGAGGCAGCGGGCGAGCCGGTGCCGGTGGCCGACGTCGCGGCGTCGTTCCAGGAGGCCGTCGTCGACGTGCTGACCCGCAAGGCGCTGCTCGCGTGCCGCGAGAACGGCGTCGAGCACCTCGTGATCGGCGGTGGCGTCGCTGCGAACTCGCGGCTGCGCGCGCTCGCCCAGGAGCGCTGCGATGCCGCGGGAGTGACGCTGCGCGTGCCCCGTCCGGCGCTCTGCACCGACAACGGCGCGATGGTCGCCGCCCTCGGCGCGGAGATGGTCGCCCGGGGGCGGGTGCCGGGCTCGTTGGGGCTCCCGGCAGACTCGTCGATGCCGGTCACCCAGGTGTCGGCCTGACGACGCCGGACCGACGACGAGGAGCAGCCGCATGATCGTGCGCCTGTGGGAGGCGACCATCGTCCCCGGCCAGTACGACGACGCCGTCGAGTGGGTGCGCCGCGACCTCGTGAAGCGCGCGCTGTTCACGCCCGGCTGCATGGCCGCCGAGATCCTCGTCCACGAGGGGACGCCGGCGTCGGTCGTGCTCCTCACCCGCTGGGACGTCGCGCCGGTCTTCGAGGAGGCGCCGCCCGACGACCTGTTCGTCCGGGCCCGCGCCCAGCACCTCCAGACCCTCCGCCCGGAGATCTCATGACTGCCACGCACACGCTGCACGAGCTGCTTCGGCATGGGCCTGCCGCGATCGACGGCGGGCTCGCGTCCGAGCTCGAGGCGCGCGGTCACGATCTGGCGGGCAACCTCTGGTCGGCGCGGCTGCTGCGCGACGACCCGTCGGCGATCCGCGACGTGCACACGACGTACTTCCTCGCCGGTGCGACGGTCGGTATCTCGGGGTCGTACCAGGCGTCGCGCTCGGGGTTCGTCCGCGCGGGCCTCACCGCCGCCGACGCCGACCACCTGCTCACGCTGTCGGTGCAGCTCGTGCGCGAGGCGCGCGCTGTCGCCGCCGGCGCCGGCGCGCACCACCCCATGCTCGTCGCGGCATCCGTCGGTCCGTACGGCGCGACGCTGCACGACGGGTCGGAGTACCGCGGTCGCTACGGCGTCGGCTTCGACCAGCTGCTCGACTTCCACCGCGAGCGCCTCGAGGTGCTCGTGGCCGCGCGGCCCGACCTGCTGGCGATCGAGACGATCCCCGACCTCGACGAGAGCCGCGCGATCCTCGAGGCGCTGCGCGGGTTCGACGTCCCCGCGTGGATGTCGTTCTCGTGCGCGGACTCCGCGACCACGTGCGCCGGTCAGCCGATCGAGGAGGCGGCCGCACTCGTCGCGGAGGCGGGTCTCGACGCGATCGGCGTCAACTGCACCAAGCCCGAGCACATCGCCGGCCTCGTCGAGCGGATCCGCGCGACCGCGCCCGACCTGCCGGTCGTCGTCTACCCCAATGCCGGTCGGGTGTGGGACGGCGTCGCGTCGGTGTGGCTCGGTGACGGGAGCGACGTGCTGCCCGAGGCTGCGGTGTCGTCGTGGTTCGACGCCGGCGTCTCGCTGGTCGGCGGCTGCTGCGGCCCGGGACCGCAGGCGATCGAGTCCGTCGTCGCGGTCGCCGCGGGCTGACGCCGCGCATGGGCACGCTGCACGAGGACGAGCCGCACGTCGACCTCGACCTGGTCCGCGCCCTCGTCGACGACCAGCTGCCGCAGTGGTCGTCGCTCGCCCTGCGCGAGCTGCCCGCCACCGGCACCGACCACCATCTGTTCCGTCTCGGTCACGAGCTGGTCGTGCGCGTTCCCCGCGTCGACTGGGCGACCGACCAGGTCGAGCGCGACGGCCGTTGGCTGCCGGGCCTGGCGCCGTACGTCGACGTCGCGCTGCCCGAGCAGGTCGCGGTCGGCGAGCCGGGGCGCGGCTACCCGTGGCGCTGGTCGGTCTGCCGCTGGATCGAGGGCCGTACGCCGGACCCGGGCGACCCGCGGGACCGGGCCGCCCTCGCGGAGCCGTTGGGCCGGTTCTGCCTGGCGCTGCGCGGGATCCCGGCGGTCGAGGGTCCGCGCGCCGGCGTCGACGTCTCCCGCGGCGGGCCGTTGGCGCAACGCCACGAGCTCACCCTCGAGGCGATCTCGGAGGTGTCCGACGAGCTGCACGGACCGTCGCTGCGCGCCGCGTGGGAGGAGTCGCTCGCGGCCGGGGAGCACGAGGGTCCTGGCTCGTGGTTCCACGCGGACCTGCTGGCCGGCAACCTCCTGGTCGGACCTGGCCGCGACGGGCGCGACACCCTCGTCGCCGTCATCGACTGGGGTCCGTCGGGGATCGGCGATGCTGCCGTCGACGCCGCCCCGGCGTGGTCGCTGCTCACGGCCGGCGAGCGCGAGCAGTTCCGCGCGGCGGGGGAGTGGGACGACGCGTCCTGGCTGCGCGGACGGGGGTGGGCGCTGACGACGTCGCTCGTGGCGCTGCCCTACTACCGCACTCGCAGCCACGGCCTGGCCGACCTGTCGAGACGGACGCTCATCGCCGTCCTCGCCGACTCCTGAACCAGCACGATCGTGGTCGTGCGCCTGCTTCCCGGCCTCGAGGGCGGCGGGGGACGAGCAGAGCACCAGGTCCACGCCGGAGGGGCCGGGTTAGGCTCGGGGCATGAGCGGCGACGTGCGCGTGGAGAACATCGACCATTCCTGGACGACGACGAAGATCGTGGCGATCGTCGTGGCGGTCCTCACGGGCGGCTACATGGCGCCGTGGGCGGTGGCCGCAGTGCGCGACGTCCGGCACTGGTCGGTCTTCTGGATCAACCTGCTCCTGGGCTGGACGATCATCGGCTGGATCTGGGCGCTGGTGCTCGCCCTGCGCTCGCAGCGCCTGCGCGTCAGCGTCTGATCCGTCACGTCCCTGCGCGGCGCCGCGACCTGCGTCGCGACCGGACGCTGCAGCGGTGGCATCGCCCGTAGTCGGCGGAGGACGCTGGACGGGTGACGTCGACATCGGCGGTCGCACCCGACCGTGTGGTCGTGCCCGCCTCGGGACTGGACGGGCTCTTCGACGCGCTCCATGCCGAGGGCTGGCCCGTCGTCGGACCGACGGTGCGCGACGGCGTCATCACGGTCGCCCCCATCACCGGCGCCGACGACCTCCCGCGCGGCTGGGGCGATGAGCAGGACGCCGGCAGCTACCGCCTCGTGCGCCGCGACGACGACGCGTTCTTCGGCTACGCCGCACCCGCCGGCACCTGGAAGCGGCACCTGTTCCCGGCGCACGCCGTGCTCTGGCGCTCGCGCATGGTCCGCGACGCACCGGTGATCGAGGAGACCGTCGAGCGCCCCGGACGCCGTGCGCTGCTGGGCATCCGCGGCTGCGACCTCGCCGCCGTCCTGGTGCAGGACCGCGTGCTGCTCCAGGGCGCCCATCCCGACCCGATCTACTCCGCGCGTC
>JBGAJT010000350.1:0-3210 GCA_044224785.1 Candidatus Nanopelagicales bacterium
AGCGTCGTACGTCGTCACCGACGCCGACCACGATGCGTTGCGTCGCGACGGGTCCGTGCACCTGCGCGGCGTGATGTCGGCTGACGAGATGGACGAGATCGAGGCGGTCTACGACCGGTTCCTGCGCCGTGAGATCCCGGTGGTGGGCAAGGACTTCAACGACATGACGACGGGCGAGCACGGCACCGACCCGTCGGGCTACGCGATCGTCAACGTGATGCTGCCGCGCAAGTACCACCCGGACTGGCAGGGCAACGTCTACGAGCAGCGCACGGCCAGCATCGCCGAGCAGCTGTGCGGCGAGGGCATGGCCCTCGACTTCGACCAGCTCCTCGCCAAGCAGCCGGGCCGCGACGACGCCGTGTTCGGGTGGCACCAGGACCAGGCGTACTGGATCGACACCGACGACCGCCGCACGGCGACCTGCTGGCTCGCCGTCGACGACTCGACCCTCGAGAACGGCTGCCTGCAGTTCCTCCCGGGCAGCAACCACGAGCCGGTGCGCCCGCACCGTCCGCTGCACGAGGACCGCACGAAGAGCCACACGTTGGTCACAGACCTGCGGCCCGACGACGTCCTGCGCCCGGTGCCGATCAGCCGAGGCGACATCACCGTGCACGGCGAGGGGATCCTGCACGGGAGCGGCGGCAACACCTCGGGCGCGTCGTGGCGGCGGGCGTACATCGTGGCCTACCGCAGCCTGTCGACGGTCGAGGAGGAGCGCCGCCTCGGCTTCACGCACTCGCACAACGACGGGCTCGAGGTGCTCGACAACGTCGACGGCCTCGTCGCCCTGCGCGCCGAGGACGAGGCGTGACCGAGGACCCGGGTACGCCGAGCCCGCTGGTCCCGCCGAGCGGCGTCGCCGTCCCGCGCTTCGCCGGACCCGACACGTTCGCCCGGCTGCCGCGCCTCGACCAGGTCGACCGCGCGTCGGTCGCGGTGCTCGGCGTCCCGTTCGACTCCGGCGTCTCCTACCGCCCGGGTGCCCGGTTCGGCCCGCAGGGGATCCGCGCCGGGTCCAAGCTGCTGCGCCCCTACCATCCGGCGCTCGACGTCCACCCGTGGGACGTGCACCAGGTGGTCGACGCCGGCGACGTCGTGGCGAACCCGTTCGACATCGTCGCCGCGATCGGCCAGGTCGAGGGCGCGGCGAGATTCCTTCTGCAGCAGGCGGATCGGATCGTTACCATCGGCGGCGACCACACGATCGCGCTGCCGCTGCTGCGCGCGGTGGCCGCGAAGCACGGGCCGGTCGCGCTCGTGCACTTCGACGCGCACCTCGACACGTGGGACACCTACTTCGGTGCGCCCTACACGCACGGCACGCCGTTCCGCCGCGCTGTCGAGGAGGGCGTGCTCGACCTCGACGTCTCCGCGCACGTCGGCATCCGCGGACCGCTCTACTCCAAGAAGGACCTCGACGACGACCGCGAGCTCGGCTTTGCGATCGTGAGCACCGAGGAGGTGGCGCGGCGCGGCGTCGACGAGGCGGTCGACCGGGTCCGCGCACGGGTGGGCGACCGGCCGGTCTACGTCTCCATCGACATCGACGTGCTCGACCCGGCGCACGCCCCCGGCACGGGTACGCCGGAACCCGGCGGCCTCACCAGCCGCGAGCTGCAGCAGATCCTGCGCGGTCTCACCGGCCTGCGCCTCGTCGGCGGCGACGTGGTCGAGGTGGCCCCGGCGTACGACCACGCCGAGCTCACGACCATCGCTGCGGCCAACACCGTCTACGACCTGCTCGCCCTCATGGCCCTCGACACCTGACCCGCAGGATCCGCTCGCGCGCGTCTGCCACGCTGGCAGCGGATCGGTGCTCCCACCGCGTCCTAGGGGAGAGGGGGTACGTCCATGGAGATCAACTGGGGCGTCGTGGCGCTCATCGTGGTGCTCGTGCTCGCGGCGTCGTACGCGGTCTGGAAGAACATGTCCGACCAGCGCGGCGACAACCGGATCAGCACGCGCAACCGCGGCATCGCGGGCGACCGCGGCAACGACTACCGCGACAACGACCTGTCCTGATCCGCCCGGCCCGCGGCGGTCGAGGTGCCCCCCCTCGCGCCGGCGAGGGCAGAGCTCTCCAGGACCCGCCACCGGCGGCACGTGGCGCGCGCCCGCCGGCAGGCGCGCGCCGCGACGACCGCGCGGTCCCTCCGTGCGTCCTCTCCCGCCTGCCGTCCGCGGCGCGGCCGCCGCGCGCCCGTGACCCGATCGCGCCCTCCGGCCCCGCGCCGTGCCCTCGCAGGGCCGCGGCCCGACCTGCCACGAGCCCCTCGAACCGCCTCTGACCTGCGGCGGGACACCTGCACGTCGAGCCGTCGGGCACCCGTCGACGATCCGAAGTTGAATGTTCAAGCCGGGTGGGATACGGTAGTTGAGACATCAACCAGTTGCCCGGAGCCCCCGCCCCGGCCCCCTCCCTGGGAGTCCCCATGACCCTGCTCCGCATCGACGGCAGCATCCTCGGCCCCAACTCGGCCTCCAGCGAGCTCGCCGACCTGGCCCTGGCCGAGTTCGTCGCCGTCCGCCCCGACGTCCCTGTCGTCACCCGCCACCTCGCGCAGGACCCGATCGCCTCCGACGCCTGGCAGAACGCCGTCGGCGCCGGCTGGACCCCTGAGGAGCACCGCACCCCCGAGCAGAAGGCCGCCGTCGATCTGGCCGCGACCGTCGCGAGCGAGCTGCGCGACGCCGACGTCGCCGTCCTCGCGCTGCCGCTCTACAACTGGGGCGTCTCCCAGCACACCAAGACCTGGATCGACCTCGCGATCGTCGGCAGCGAGCAGGGCGAGCGCCTCCTCGACGGCAAGCACGTCCTGCTCATCACGACCCGCGGCGGCTCCTACGCGCCGGGGACGCCCAAGGAGGGCTGGGACCACAACATCGAGTACCTGCGCCGCATCCTCGTCGACGTCTGGGGCGCGGACCTCACCCTCGTCGAGCGCGAGTTCACCCTCGTCGGAGTGAACCCCGCTCTCGACCAGTTCACCGAGGCCGCCGAGCTCATCAAGAAGGAGGCCCACGTGGCCGCCGCCGACGCCGGTCAGAAGCTGGCCGAAGTGCACGCCGCCTGACGGCCCGCACGACCCTCGACGACCCCCGGAGCTCCACGCCGGGGGTCGTCGCACGTCCGGGCCCACCGGCAGACCTTCTGGGCCGTCGATGCGTGATGACGCCGCGCTAGAAGGTGGCGTCATGACGCAT
>JBGAJT010000351.1:0-3142 GCA_044224785.1 Candidatus Nanopelagicales bacterium
CTTCACCTGCCGGTCGTTGGCCGCCGAGCAGAGCAGGAAGACGTCGGTGATCACGAGCGTCTCCGAGACGTCGATCGCGACGATGTTCTCGGCGAGCTTCTCCGACGCTGCCTCGGCGGCGAGGATCGCCAGCTCGACGGCACGGGGAGATGCGGTCACGTGCGCCTCGTTCCGGGTCGGCGCCCGAGCGGTCCGGGCGCTGCATGAAGGTGGTCCAGCCGCCGTACGGCGGCAGCCCATGGTCTCACGCGCGGGAGGTGCCGCCCGCCGCGCGGCGGGGCGGCCGGGCTCCCGGGAGCGCGGTCAGCCCGCGGTGGGCGGGGTGAAGTCGCGGCCGAGCACGACCACGACGTCGGCGATGCTCTGCCCCTCGGTGGCCACCACGACGGCGGTCGGGGGCACCTTGAGGGCCTTGGCGATGTCGGCACCGAGCGTGAGCGAGGCCGCGCTGCGGTCCGGGACGATCACCTGCGTGGCGGCCAGGCCGCGGATCGCCGCGTTGCCGCCGTTGACGAAGGTGAAGCCGCCCTCGACGAGCAGGTCGCGCGCCCCGGTGTTCAGCAGCGGGGTGCCGACACCGTTCTGCACGAGCACGCGCGTCTTGGAGTTCGGTCCCGGCGTGCGCTTGGCGTCGGCGAAGTACTTGTCGACCATCTCCGACGTCGCGGCCTGGTCGATGCGCTGCCCGGGCGTCGCGCCGCCGGCGTCGTTCGCGACGGTGGGCAGCGTGTTGTAGGCGACGTTGTCGGCGAGCACGTACTCGTGCATCTTCACCAGGAACGCGGCGACCTCGCGGGCCGACACGGTCGAGCGCGCGGAGGCGCCGAGCCCGGTCACGATGGCCTCGGTCTTGGTCGCCTCGACCGGCAGCTTGGCCAGCGTGAGCCGGAAGACCTCGACGAAGCGGGCGGTGCGCGCGGCCTCCGGCTCGCCCGGGCCGAGGTAGGTCGCGTACGCCGCGGCCGCGGGACCCTGGAGCAGCTGGTGCTGGCCGGAGCCGACGAGCACCTTCTGGCTGCCGTCGGCGTTGTCCTCGACGACGTCGGCGTTGACGTCCATCACCACGCCGCCCACGGCGTCGACGAGGCCCGAGAACGCGAGCCGGTCCATCGACCAGGTCCCGTTGACGTCGATGCCGACGGCGTCGGAGAGCGTGTTGGCCGCGGCGTCGGCGTTGGGCAGCCGGTCGACCTCGCCGAAGGGCATCGTGCCGCCGGTCGCGACGTCGACGATCGTGTCGGGCGTGACCGTGAGCATGTTCGCGAGCGTGCCCGTGCCGCCGATCGACAGCAGCGCGTTGCCGACGCCGATGCCCTCCTTGTCGGTGAGCTGGACGAGGAGCGTGGGCTGCTTGGGGCCGGTGGCGGTCGGGCTCGAGGTCGGCGACGCGTCGGCGCCCTGGCCCGAGCCGCGGCCCAGGACCAGCCAGCCGCCGACGACGGCGAGCAGGACGGCGACGACGACCCCGGCTGCGATCAGCACGCGGCGGCGCGAGACGTCGGCCTCGGACTGGGCGAGCTCCTCGCTGGCCCGGCGACGCGCGGCGCGGCCGCCGTCGGAGGGGCTCGGGCTGGTGGTCGTGCTGCCGGCTCCCGAGGTCACGGTGGGATCGACGTCCGGCCCCGCTCCCGGGTTCCCCGCGGCGTCGGTGACATCCGGCACGGCCGCGGTCTCCAGCGCCTCGGCCGCCGCACCGTCGGCAGCAGGAGCCTCCAGGGGCGCCGCGTCCGCGGCCGGCGCCTCGGGCACCTCCGCGGCGCCGACGGCCTCCGCGCCGAGGTCCGGCGCGGGCAGGTCCAGCGGGGCGGCGTCGGGGGCCGGGAGGTCCAGCGGGGCGGTGTCGGGCGCGGGCAGGTCGAGCGCCGGGCCGTCGGGCCCGGGCAGGCCGGCGTCGGGCAGGCCCTGGCCGGGGAGATCGACGCGGTCGGTCATGACGCCGCCCGGTAGAGCCCGCGCTTCGCGGCGTACTCCACGACGCCGTCGGGCACGAGGTAGCGGATCGGGCGGCCCGAGGCCGCACGCTCGCGGCAGTCGCTCGACGAGATGGCGAGCGCCGGGATCTCGACGAGGGTGACGCTGCCCTGCGGCAGGCCAGGGTCGACCAGCACGTGCCCGGGGCGGGTGACGCCGACGAAGTGCGCGAGCCCGAGCAGCTCGTCGCTGCGGTTCCAGGAGGCGATGGACGCGAGCGCGTCGGCACCGGTGATGAAGAACAGCTCCGCCTCGACACCCTCGGCGTCGAGCTCGGCGCGCAGGTCGCGGAGGGTGTCGACGGTGTACGTCGGACCCTCGCGGTCGACGTCGACCCGGCTCACACGGAAGCGCGGGTCGGCGGCGGTGGCGATGACGGTCATGAGATAGCGGTCCTCGGCCGGGCTCACCTGCCGCTCGGCCTTCTGCCAGGGCGCACCGGCGGGGACGAACACGACCTCGTCGAGGTCGAACCGGTGAGCCGTCTCGGACGCCGCCACCAGGTGGCCGTGGTGGATGGGGTCGAACGTCCCCCCCATCACCCCGACCCGGCGCATGACGGAAGGGGTCAGCGGTCGAGGTTGAAGCGCGTGACGATGAAGAGCAGCAGCAGGAAGACGACCAGCGCGCCGATCCCGTAGAACCACTTGCCCGGGTCGAACTCGATGAAGGTCGGGGTCACCGAGTCCTTGACCTGCTGCACGGCGCTCATCGCCCTACCTCACCGTTCGGTCGATCGTTCCCACGGCCCCGGGTGCCGGGGTCTGCGCGAGCCTACCAACCGGCCCCGGCGCGACGCCGGTACGACCCGTGGAACGGGTCGTCAGCCCCGCACGTGCCCGTCGCCGGTGACGACGTAGGTCGTGCTGGTCAGCTCGGCGAGGCCCATCGGGCCCCGGGCGTGGAGCTTCTGGGTGGAGATGCCGATCTCGGCCCCGAACCCGAGCTCGCCGCCGTCGGTGAACCGGGTGGAGGCGTTCACCATCACCGCGGCCGAGTCGACCCCGGCCACGAACGCCGAGATGGCCGAGGCGGAGTCGGACACGATCGCCTCGGTGTGGCCGCTCGACCACCGGCGGATGTGGGCCAGTGCGGCGTCGAGGTCGTCGACCACGCCGGCGGCGATGTCGAGCGAGTAGTACTCGGCCGCCCAGTCGTCGTCGGTGACCTC
>JBGAJT010000352.1:0-3135 GCA_044224785.1 Candidatus Nanopelagicales bacterium
TTCCCTCGACTCCGGCGTCCGACTGGGTGGGTACCCCCACCCCACCGCCCCGGGGGGGCCCCCCCCCGGGGGGGGGGGGCCCCCGACGCCGTCCGGGGTCCCGACCCGACACCTGCGTTGAAGGTGCCCCAGGCCGCCTAAGAGGCAGCCAGAACTCCCCAGTCCCTCCACAGACCCAGCCGACGACGCCGACCGCGTGGCCGTGCGGCCAGGGAGCCCGAGCGGCGCGCCGGCGGCGGAGAGGACGCGAGGGCGCACCCCACTGGGGAATGTGGACTGCGTCTTAGGCGGCCTGGGGCACCCTCAGCGAGATCGGTCAGCCGGCGAGGCGGCGGACGACGGTGGCCAGGACGCTGACGCCGTCGGCGCAGGCCTCGGGTGTGGAGTACTCGCGCGGGTTGTGGCTGATGCCGTCGTAGAGGCCGGGGACGAAGACCATCGCGGTCGGGCAGACCGAGGCGAGCTCCTGGGCGTCGTGGCCGGCACCGGAGAGCAGCGACCGGTGGGAGAGCTCGAGGTCGTCGGCCGCGGTCGCCACCGCCTTCTGCACCTCGGGGTCGAAGGGCACGTGACGCGTGCGGGCCATCCGGCGTACCGAGATCGCGAGACCGGGCCAGCGCTCCTCGAGCTCGTGGAGGTAGGCGTCGAGGGCGTCCTCGGCACGGGCCATCGCGTCGTCGTCGGGGTTGCGCAGGTCCACCGTGAAGACGGCGCGGGTCGGGACGATGTTGGTGAGACCCGGCGCGAAGCGCATCTCCCCCACGGTCGCGCGCAGCGCGCCGAACTCGCCGGACTCCGCCATCTCGCGCAGCCGCACCACCACGTGCGACGCCGCGAGCCCGGCATCGACGCGCAGCTCGGTCGGGGTCGTCCCCGCGTGCGCCGCGCGCCCGTGGATGGTGACCTCCTGCCACGAGATCCCCTGCACGCCGGTGACGACGCCGACCTGCAGACCCTCCGCCGCGAGCACCGGGCCCTGCTCGATGTGGCACTCGACATAGGCGTGCGGCGGCGCAACGCGCTCGGGCTCGGGTCCGTCGAAGCCGTGGCGCACCAGCTCGTCGCCGAGGGCGACGCCGGCGCGGTCGGTGAGCGCGAGGGCGTCGGCGAGGGCGATCCGGCCGACGGCGACGGCGCTGCCGAGCATGTCGACGCCGAACCGCGCGCCCTCCTCCTCGGTGAAGAACGCGACCTCGACCGGGTGGGTCGTGACGATCCCGAGGTCGTCGAACGTGCGCAGCACCTCCAGGCCGCCGAGCACCCCGAGGCACCCGTCGAACGCGCCCGCGGTCGCGACGCTGTCGATGTGCGACCCCATGAGCACCGGCGCGGCGCCGGGGTCGCTGCCCTCGCGACGGGCGTAGACGTTGCCGATCCGGTCGAACCGCACGGCTAGGCCGGCGTCGCGGAACCACTGCACGACGAGGCGGCGGCCCTCGGCCTCCGAGTCGGTGAGCGTCTGGCGGTTCACGCCGGTGAGGCCGGTGCGCTCGTCGACGTACGCGCCGATGCGGGCGAGCTCCATCAGCGAGTCCCAGAGCCGCTGCCCGTCGATGCGTACGACGTCGTCGCTCACAGGTCCTCCAGCGCGGGCACGGGGTTCGCGGCCGAGCCCTCGGTCACGACGAGCACCACGACGCTGTCGGGCCCGACGCCGAGGTGCCTGCGCCGATCCTGCGCGCCCTCGCCCGTCAGCGCGAGCCTCGCGGCCGCCAGACCTGCTGCGCCGCACGGGCCAGCCGCAACACCGAGGGCCGCCAGGTCGTGCGCGGCCCGGATGTCGGCCGGGTCCGACACCGCTACCGCGGCGTCGAGGCCGTGCTCCATGAAGGGCCACGCGAGCGACGACGGCGTCCCGCAGTTCAGACCGGCCATCGCCGTGAGGCCCGTGGGCACGGTCACCGGCCGACCGGCGGCGAGGCTCGGCGCGACGCAGGCGGCGGCCTCCGGCTCGACCGAGACGACGGACGTCCCCGGGGCCGCGCGCTCGCCGCGGTAGTGCGCGAGGACCGCCTGGAGGAGCGAGCCGACGCCGACCGGCACGAGGACGAGGTCCGGGCGGCCGAGGCCGGCGTCGCGCACTTGGTCGTCGACCTCGGCGAACAGCGTCGCGTAGCCCTCGACGATCCACCCGGGGATCTCCTCGTAGCCCTCCCACGCGGTGTCCTGCACGAGGACGCCGCCGATCTCGTCGGCGAGCCGGGCGGCGGCAGCGACGGCGTCGTCGTAGGACCCGTCGACGGCGCGCACCTCTGCGCCCTCGTCGAGGATCGCCTGCACCGCGGTGCGGGAGACGCCCGGCGGGACGACGATGCTCGCCCGATGGCCGAGCATCCGCGAGAACCGGGCGACCGCACGGCCGTGGTTGCCGTCGGTCGCGGTGACGACGGTCAGCGGGCCGTCCGTGCGGTCGCGCAGGGCTCGGTGAACCGCCCACGACGCGCCGAGCGCCTTGAACGCCGGCAGCCCGAACCGGTCGGATTCCACCTTCGCCAGCACCCGACCGACGCCGAGCTCGGCGGCGATCGTCGCGAGCTCGATGAGCGGGGTGGGCGCGTAGCCGTCGAGGGCGCGGTGGAAGGCGATCGCCTCCTCCGACGGCGATGCGCAGGCCCAGCCGCGGTCGCGCTGGTGCGGGTACCAGTCGACGACGTCGACCATGTCAGACCCCCTCGGGCAGCAGCGACCGGACGAGCGCGACGTAGTAGTCGACGCCGGGCTCGAGGATGTCGTCGTTGAGCCGGTAGTCGCGGCTGTGCAGCGGGGTGCCGCCCGCTCCCGGTTCGGTGCCGTTGCCGAGGAACGCGAAGCACGACGGGACCGCGCGGCCGAACGCGCCGAAGTCCTCGCTCCCCATGATCGGCAGGCAGTCCGCGTCGACGCTGTCCGCCCCGAGCGCGGCCGTGGCTGCGGCCACTGCGGCGGCGGTGGCCCCGGGGTCGTTGACCGTGGGCTCGAACTCGTAGGTGTAGGAGACGTCGGCGCTCGCGCCGTACGCCGACGCGATGCCTGTGCAGAGCTCGCGCATCCGCCGCTCGAGCAGCTGCTGCACCGACGGGTCGAAGCTGCGGGTGTCACCCGTGATGACCACCTCGCCCGGGATCGCGTTGCGCGCCCCGTCCGTGCGGATCTCCG
>JBGAJT010000353.1:0-2826 GCA_044224785.1 Candidatus Nanopelagicales bacterium
GGTCGAGCATGTGGGCCGCTCCCCTGCGTACGTCGTCGTACCGGTGCGCCTCGGCGAGCTCGAGCAGCGACGCTCCCCCGAGCAGCTCCGCAGGACGCCGCACGACCGCGGGGATCCGGTCGGGGCGCACGTAGCGCAGCAGGACGTCGGTGGCGGCGTCGAGGTCGGCGAGCGCCACGAGCCGATCGTCGGGGACGCCGTGCGCGCGCCACTTCGCGATGGCCTGCCGGCTCACCCCGAACACGCGGCCGGCGCCGGCGACGGAGAGCCTCCAGGTGTCGAGCAGGCGCTCCAGCGGGTCGTCGCGGACCTGCTCCTGCAGCGCGGAGAGGAACGCGCGCGTCCAGGCGTCGTCGCCCAGCCCGGACACCTCGCGGGCGGCGGTCCTCGGGTCGAGCCGCCGCAGGGCGGCCACGGAGCGCGTCATGCCTCCAGTGTGCGCCTCCTCCGGGTCGATGCGCAACCATCTGACAACCGCAACCGGTGGTGAACCGCAACCAAACGACAATCGGAACCAGAAGGCACCCGAAGGGTTCAGCGTTCGCTCTCCCGGCCCCCGGTCGTCGAGCGGGAGCCGCGCCGGGGCGCAGCGCCTGGGCGCAGCGGCGGATCAGGACGTGATGAGGATGCCGAGGCACATCTCGTCGGTGGTGCCCTCGCCCCAGACGACGTAGCGGTCGGGCGTCCCCTGCAGCTCGGGCAGCAGCTTGCGCAGTCCGGGGTCGTGCGTGCACGTGACGGTCACGGTGTCGCCCGACTGCAGCGGCAGCGGCTTCGCGAGCGGCCGGGCCGACTGGTTGTCGAAGTCCCACACGGGGATCGACAGGATGGTGCGCTCGCGCGCGGTGCCCTTGTTGGCGACGATCGTGATCGAGCGGCCGAGCAGGTGCATGTGGCCCGCGGCGGCGCGGACGGTGACGGGCTTGCGGACCGTGCGCGTGCACGACTGCGTCGGGCCCGACACCGGGTTCGTGAAGTCGCCGCCGCACAGCAGCTGCAGGCCGCCGATGAGGCGCCGCGAGTCGGGACCGAAGCGTCGGACGACGTCGTCGACGGCGGTGCCCCGGGTGCACAGCGCTCCGCTCGCGCCTGCAGGGCAGGGCAGCTCCACCGGCGCCGGCAGCAGCATCGTCGAGAGCGGCGACAGCGGCTTCTCCGTGACACGCAGGCGGATGTGCGTGCTGTCGGCGGCCTCGGCACCGCTCGCGTGGCGCAGGTTGTAGTGCATCTGCACGACGATCAGGCTGCCTGCGTCGAGGGGTACGCCGTACCCGGTCGGGAAGACGTTCTCCTTGCCGCCGGGCGCCCAGCCGGCGAGCCACGGCGCGGCGTCGAGGTTGTCGATCGGGTTGGTGGAGGTGGCGGGCAGACCCGGTCCGCCGAAGCACTCCCATCCCGGTCGCGGGTCGGCGGCGTCCTTCGCGCGGGCGGCCGATGCCTGGGCCGGCGCGACCCGGAACAGGATCGAGTGGTGGACGACGTGCGGGTTCCCGGGGATGAAGGCGACCCCGGTGATGAACGAGCTGGCCGCCACGTGCGGGTCGACCACGAAGCAGCGGTAGTCGTCGGTGCCACCCGCGGGCGCCTGCGGCAGGTAGACCCCGCCGGGCTGGTCCTCGGCGACCCCGACGGTGAGCCACGACTCCCCCGCGCGCAGGGTTCCCGTCGGCGCCGGCACCGGCGCGGCGGTCGGGGTCGTCCCCGCGGACGCGGTCGCGATCGATGCGTCCGGGGACGCGTCACCCGGTGCCGTGCTCGGCGCCGCGCAGCCCGCGCACAGCAGCAGGGCCGCGACGATGAGGGCTCCCCGTGCACGCATGCGGCGAGGATACGTCGGGCCCGGCCCGCAGCCGCGCGACCGGCGATCGCCGGGGCCGGTCCGGGCTCGCCGCCTCCGGAGGCCTGGGCGCACACTGGACCCATGAGCGGTGATGACGAGATCGAGCGCCTCCTGCGCGAGGTGGACGCGATGAGCAGCGGGAAGAAGGCGCAGCCGCCGGCGACGCGCTCCCCCGGCTCGACGGCACCCTCGGACGGCGGTGGGCTGTCACCCGTCGCGACCGGGCTGGTGGCCGGGGTCGTCTGCGGGGTCGGGGTCGGGGTCGGGACGACGACCTTCCTGCTCTCCTGGCTGCCGCTCATCGACAACCCGATCAGCAGCGCGGGCGGCGCCTTCGTCGGCGCGTTCCTCACCGGCACGGTGCTGTCCTGGCGCCGCCGTCGTCGCTAGCGAGACTGCACGACGGCTGTGGACGCCGGCCTGCTCTCCTGGCGCCGCCGTCTTCGCTAGCGAGACTGCACGACGGCTGTGGACGCCGGGCCGCTCTACTGGAGCCGCCGCCGTCGCTGGCGACACGGCTGGAGGCTCGGGGACGCCGACGGTCAGCTGTTCCAGGCGCGCAGCACGCGGCTCTCGCGCTCGAAGCCGAGGACGCCCGCGCCCGCCGGCTGCAGGGCGAACGAGACGCCGCGCTCCGCGGGCAGCTCGAGCCAGACGGCGGTGAGGATGCGCAGCAGGTGCGCGTGCGCGACCAGCGCGACGTCCTGCCCCGACTCCACGAACGGCAGCACCCGGTCCACGACCCCCGCCGCGCGGCGTCCGACGTCGTTGGCGGTCTCGCCGAGGCCCGACGTCGCGTTCCACACCGTCCACGACGGGTCGTCGAGCTCTGCGCGGATCTCGTCGGTCGTGCGGCCCTCGTAGACGCCGTAGTCCCACTCGAGCAGGCCGTCGTCGATCTCCGGCTCGAGGCCGGCGAGCTCGGCGGTGCGCCGCGCCCGCTCGAGCGGGCTGGAGAGCACGAGCGCCGGGCGCCCCGAGGCCAG
>JBGAJT010000353.1:2836-3121 GCA_044224785.1 Candidatus Nanopelagicales bacterium
GACGCAGCGCCGCTGCCTGCTCCTCGCCGTGCGCGGTGAGCGGGACGTCGGTGCGCCCCGTGTGCTGCAGCGACAGGCTCCAGTCGGTCTCGCCGTGACGTACGACGAGGACGCGTCCGCGGGTGAGCTTCATGGCGTCAGGGTGCCAGCCCGGCCGACCGGCACGTGCGCACTTGCCGCGGTCACCCGCCGAGGGCGTAGAGGACGACGGCGCTCGCGGCGGCGACGTTGAGACTGTCGACGCCGGCGGACATGGGGATCCGCACCGACGCGTCGCACCGGGCG
>JBGAJT010000354.1:0-3106 GCA_044224785.1 Candidatus Nanopelagicales bacterium
CCACGGAAGAAGGGCTCGGGCTCCGGCGCGCACGAGGTCGACCAGCCCCTCGACCCACCGTTCTGATGCGGGTCGCGCTCGGGCGGCGTCGCCGAGCGGCAGGATGGCCTGGTGCTGCCGCTGCGGGTGTCGATCCTCGGGTGCCTCGCCGGTCTGCTCGTCGCCCTCGTCGGCCTCTGGCTCATGGTGTCCGCCTCGAGCTCGTCGTCGGCCGGTCTGCTCCTGCTGACGATCGGTGCCTTCGACGCGATCGCGTTCGGTGCGATGGCGGTGGTCGTCGCCGTGCAGAGGCGGGGGAGAGCAGGCTGACCTCCGCGGCACGAGGAGGCGCCCGTGCGGCCGACCACGACGTGTTCCGTGGCGGGGAACCGGGCCTGCGTCGAGGCGCCGAGGCGGGGCAGAGTGCGCCCATGACCGACACCGCCCGCCCTGAGATCGGCCGCACCGTCGACGCCGCCGGCATCGCCACCAACGTCCTCGAGGCCGGCCCGGCCGGCGCGCCGACAGTGCTGCTGCTGCACGGGTCCGGGCCGGGGGTGTCGGCGTATGCGAACTGGCGGCTCACCATCCCGACCCTCAGCGAGAAGCTGCGCGTGATCGCGCCCGACGCAGTGGGCTTCGGCTTCACCGAGCGGCCCGAGGGGATCACCTACTCGATGCAGCAGTGGGTCGACCAGGCTGTGGGCCTGCTCGACACCTTGGGCATCGAGAAGACACACCTGGTCGGCAACAGCTTCGGCGGTGCGCTCGCGCTGCACCTCGCCGCGACGCACCCCGACCGCGTCGACCGGCTGGTGCTGATGGGCAGCGTCGGCGTCGACTTCGAGATCACCCAGGGCCTCGACGACGTCTGGGGCTACGAGCCGTCGATCGAGACGATGCGACGGCTGCTCGACCTGTTCGCCTACGACCGCAGCCTGGTCAACGACGAGCTCG
Organism: Candidatus Nanopelagicales bacterium; assembly: GCA_044224785.1. Taxonomy (GTDB): domain Bacteria; phylum Actinomycetota; class Actinomycetes; order S36-B12; family CAIYMF01; genus Longivirga. The sequence goes on from JBGAJT010000354.1 coordinate 937, forward strand.
CGCAGGTGCGCTACGAGGCGAGCATCCAGCCCGGCTTCCAGGAGTCGTTCTCCGCGATGTTCCCCGCGCCGCGGCAGCGCTGGGTCGACGCGATGCGTACGCCGGACGACGTGATCGCGGCCCTGTCGCACAAGACCCTCGTGGTGCACGGGCGCGACGACCAGATCATCCCGCTGGAGAACGCGTTCACGCTGCTGCGGCTGCTGCAGGACGTGCAGCTGCACGTCTTCGGCCGGTGCGGGCACTGGACGCAGATCGAGCACGCCACCGCGTTCAACCGGCTGGTGGTCGGCTTCCTCACGACGTGAGGCGACGCCGCAGCGGCTACGCGTTCAGCCAGGTCGACTGGCCGATGATGATCATCGGCCGCTGCGCCGGCTTCAGCCAGCGCAGCGTCGCGCGCATCCGGTCGACGCGGATCGCGATGCAGCCGCCGGTGGCGCCGGTGCCGAGCGCGTGCAGGAAGATGCCGGCGCCCCGGCCGATCACCGGGTTCGGCCGGTTGAAGTCGACCACCGCGGCGTAGTCGTACTGCGCGCCCATGTACCAGAGGCGCTCGGACGCGTTGTAGCCCGTGGTCTTGAGCGCGAAGCCGCCCTGGGTGCCCAGACGCATCTGGTTGTAGTACGCCGACCTGCGGTCCTCGACCCACCAGTGGTTGCGCCCCACCTTCGTGTACGGCAGCAGCGTGCCGGGGTCGGCCTGCCGGCCGAAGGCCTGCGTGATCAGGTACGCGCCCGCCGGCGTCGTACCGGTGCCCTGCACGCGCTTGGTGCCGACGACGAGCCCGCCGTAGCCCAGCCGCGCGCCCCACATCGCGATGCGCTTCCAGCCGCTGCCCGAGCGCTGGTAGAGCAGCACCGTGCCGGTGGTCGAGCGCCAGCGCGGGGCCGTCACCACGATCACCTGGCGGACCGACGCGGGGATCTTCCCGTCGTAGCGCGCGGCCCCGGGGATGTGCGGGGCCACCCGCGAGGCGAGCGTGCTGAGGCCGGCCGACGCCGCGTGCACGGGGACCTGCGCGGGCGTGGTCGTGGTGGACGCACCCTGCGCGCCCGCGGGCGCGACGAGGGACAGCGCGGCCACCACTGCGGCTCCCGCGGCGACCCAGACGCTCCGGCGCATCGGCATCCTCCTCACGACGACCGGTCCAGGGTAAGCACGGATCCGGCCCGGGAGCGTGACCCGATCGGGGGCGCGCGCGTCCGATGCGGTCGGACGCGCTCCCGCGGCGCCCCGTACCCTGGTGCCCGCACCGGCCAGCACCAGCACGAGAGGAGCCCGCATGCAGTTCCCCCTGCCGCGGCTCACCGACGGCCGCCGTGCCGGTCTGCTGGCTGCCGTCGCCGTCTACCCGCTGACGCGCATCGCGGGCACCATCCCGCGCCCGGCGCTCGACCGCGCCATCGTGTCCGGCGCCGGGATGGCCCTGGCCTACGCCTCCGCGACCACCACGACCAACGTCGTGCGCGACCTCGTCGCCGCGACCGACGAGCGCCAGCGCGACCGTCGGACGGCGGTCGTCACCGGGATCCTCGCCGTGACCGCTGCCGGCGTCGCGTACGGCGTGCGCCGCCGGGCACGTGCCCTCGCCCAGGAGGAGGAGCGGCTCCCGGTCGTCACCGCCGCCATCGGCTCGGGAGCCGAGCTCGTCGCGGTCTCGACGGCCGCCGCGGCCCTCGTCGCGGGCAGCGACACCCTCGGCTACCGGCTGCCGGAGGCGATCCGTCCCCGCCACCCCGTCGTCGTCATCGTCGGTGAGATCGGCGTCGGCGCCGCGCTCGCCGCGGTCTCGCGCCACCCGCGCTTCCTGCGCTACTTCACCCTGCCGCCGCACGAGGGCAGCCCGCCGACCCGCGTCGAGTTCCAGTGGGGTGCCAGCCTGCCGGTCGCGGCCGCGCGTGCCGCCGGCGTCGCGGCGATCACCCTCGGCGTCGTCGCGCTCGAGGGCCACGTCGTCGAGTGGATGGCGCGGGGGATGACCGGCGACGACGAGCCGGGCGATCTCGCCCGCATGCTCGGCCACGCCACGATCGGCCTCGTGCTGGCCGGCGGCGGCGCCAAAGGATTTGCGCACATCGGTGTCTGGAAGGCATTGAAGGAGGCCAAAATACCGATCGACTACATCGGCGGCACCAGTATGGGCGCGATGGTGGGAGGTTTGATGGCC
>JBGAJT010000355.1:0-3054 GCA_044224785.1 Candidatus Nanopelagicales bacterium
GGTGGCGATGCCGCCGCTGCGCTTGGTGAGCTTCGGATCGGAGCCTGTCGCCGCGCTCGGCGTGGGGATCGACAGCCGCGGGTTGGAGGTCATCGCGTCGGGCTCGTTCGGCAGCCAGCCGGCGTCGCCTGGGGCGAGCACGGCCGCGAGCTCGCGCGCCAGCAGCCGGCGGCCGAGCGGCCAGCCCTGCCCGTCCGGACCGTAAGGGGGCAGTGGTGCCAGGTACTGGCGGAGCAGGATGTCGAGCCAGTCGCGGACGGCGTCGTAGTCGGGGAGCTCGCGAGCGGTCGCGCCGGCGGCCGCGACGGCGGCCTGGATGCCCTCGCGCTGGCCGACCCACCGGCGCAGCTGGCGCTCGAGGTAGCCCGACGGCTTGCCGATCCCGGCCTCGACGAACGGCCGCCAGTCGACGCGGTGGATCTCGCCCAGCGTCGTCGCGAGGTCGAGCCCGACGGCGCGGCGCGCTGCGGCGTCGTCGGCGAGGAACGGCGGCAGCGCCTCGCGGACCACGACGCCCGGCGACCGGTCCATGACGTAGAAGGGCGCACCGAGGACGGAGTCGTCGTCGACCACCCCGCGCACCGCCGGCACCTGCGCGAAGCCGCCCGCCGCGAGCAGCTCCATCACCCGCGCCTCGCGGACGACGTCGTGCGCGGTCGGCAGCAGCGGGCCGCGCGGCGGCCGCCGGAGCACCAGCTCGCCGGCGCCGCGGCGCACCAGGAAGGTGAGGTTGCTGTGGCCCTCGCCGAGCGCGACGACCTCGGGATCCCCGGCTCCGGGGAGCAGGCCGCGCGCGTCGAGCCAGGCGCCGAGCGCCGCCGGGTCGGCGGGCGAGGTGGGGTCGCTCACGCCACCGACCCTAGCGACGGCACCCCGTCGCGGCGCGGGTCGTGGTGGGATCGGCGCATGGACCTCACGCCGTCGGCGAGGGCGCAGGAGCTGCGCGCCGACCTCGACTCCTTCATGGCCTCGCACGTGCTGCCCGCAGAGCCGGTGTACGCCGCCCAGCGCGCACGCCTCATCAGCGAGGGACGGCCGCACGACCTGCCGCCGGTGGTCGAGGACCTCAAGCACGCGGCGCGCTCGCGCGGGCTGTGGAACCTCTTCCTGCCCGACGAGTCGGGGCTTTCGGTGCTCGACTACGCGCCCCTCGCCGAGACCACCGGGTGGTCGCCCGAGCTCGCGCCCGAGGCGCTCAACTGCGCGGCGCCCGACACGGGGAACATGGAGGTGCTGCACATCTTCGGCACCGACGCGCAGAAGGAGCGCTGGCTCGAGCCGCTGCTCGCCGGCGAGATCCGCTCCGGCTTCGCCATGACCGAGCCCGACGTCGCGAGCAGCGACGCCACGAACATCTCGACCTCGATCCGCCGCGACGGCGACGACTACGTCATCAACGGCCGCAAGTGGTGGACGACCGGCGCCCTCGACCCGCGGTGCCAGGTCTTCGTCGTCATGGGGCAGACCGATCCCGACGCCGACCCCTACCGCCGCCAGTCGATGATCCTCGTCCCGCGCGGCACCCCGGGACTCACGGTCGAGCGCGACCTCACGGTCTTCGGCTACCACGACCAGCACGGGCACGGGGAGCTGCTCTTCGACCAGGTGCGCGTGCCGGCGACCAACCTGCTCGCCACCGAGGGCGACGGCTTCCTCATCGCGCAGGTGCGCCTCGGCCCCGGCCGCGTGCACCACTGCATGCGGGCGATCGGCATGGCCGAGCGCGGCCTCGACGCGATCTGCCGACGCGCTGGCGAACGCACCGCCTTCGGCAAGCCGGTCGCCGCGCAGGGCGTGTGGCAGGAGCGCATCGCCGAGTCGCGCATGGCGATCGACCAGGCCCGACTGCTGGTGCTGCAGGCCGCGTGGCTCATCGACAACAAGGGCATCGCCGACGCCGAGACCCGCCGCCAGGTCGCCGCGATCAAGGTCATCGCACCGCGCGTGGCGTGCGACGTCCTCGACCTCGCGATCCAGGTGCACGGCGGGGCCGGCGTCAGCGGCGACACCCCGCTCGCGCAGCTCTACGCCGGTGCGCGCACGCTGCGCATCGCCGACGGTCCCGACGAGGTGCACGTCCGCACCGTCGCCCGCTCCGTCCTCAAGCCCTACCGCCACCACCCCTGACCCTCGCTGCCCGCGCACAACAGGAACGAGATCTCGTCCCTGCTGTGCGCGTGCGGCGGAGCGGGATCCCGGCGTACGGCGATCACGGACAGCGCGGAGTTTCCGTGCCACGCTCGTGGCATGGAGCTGGTGCTGGGGGCCGCCGCGGTCGTGCTCGTCGTGGTGGGCGTGCTGTGGTGGACCCGACGACGTGGCAACCCGGGCGTGCGGGGCACGGACACCGACGCCCACAAGAACATGCCGCCGGGCCGGTCGCGCTGAGGCGCTGCGGCGGCATCGGGCGACGGCGGCATCGGGCGAGCCCCGGACACCGCGACCGCCGACGTGCGACGCTCGTGGCATGGAGCTTGTGGTGGTCGCGCAGGCACGGCAACCCCGGCGCGCGCGGGACCGATCCGTACGCGAACCGCGACATCGCCGCCGACGGCGGCGTGCCGATCCCTCGGCCGAGCGGGCCTTCGGGCGGCGCCGGAGGAGCCGGCTGAGCAGCGAGCGGACGGGACCCCGGACCTGCCGCGTGTGCCTCGGCAGGTCCGAGATCCCGTCGCCCTCGGGCGGCCGAGTCAGCCGGCCGCGCGTGCGCGATCCAGCGCGAGGTCGCGCAGCAGCTCCGCGGTGAGCCCGCGCAGCGCCGTGCGTGCCGGCGAGCGCGGTGCGACCTCGGCCAGCGTCCGCCCCTCGCGCAGCGCGGCGTCGTAGGCAGGACCGTCGTCGGGGACCACGCGGACGTCGTCCACGCCGGCGTGACGCGCCAGGGCGTCCGCGACGGCAGCCCCCGGTCGGCGGCCGGCGACCGCCTCGCGCAGCCGGTTCACGACCACCCGCACGCTCGTGCCCGGGACCGCCGAGCGCAGCTCGTCGAGCCCCGTCACCAGCCGCACGAGGGCGTGCGGCTCGCAGCCGCCGACGACGACCACCTCCTCGGCG
>JBGAJT010000356.1:0-3048 GCA_044224785.1 Candidatus Nanopelagicales bacterium
GGCCTCGAGCCCGGTGTCGGTCGCCTGCCACGCCGGCGCGCACGCCGCCTGCACGTGGCTCTGCGCGCCGACCCACGCGACGCACGCGCGACCCTGGGGACCGACGGCGACGGCGCCACCGCCACCGGCGCCGACACCTCGGTGCTGCACTGCGCCGCTCCGCCGCCGACCACCGCGCGACGACGCTGACCCAGCACTAGGGCTCGAGGACCTCGAGCGGCTGCCAGAGCTCCACGCGGTTGCCCTCCGGGTCGGTCACGTGCGCGAAGCGGCCGAAGCTCTCCTCGACGATGTCGACGTCGACGTCGGCGCCCTCGGCGCGCACCTGGGCGAGCATCGCGTCGAGGTCCGGCACCCGCAGGTTGAGCATCACCTGCTGATCCGCGCGACCGAAGTAGTCCGTGTCCGCCGGGAACGGTGCGAACACGGTCGGTCCGGCCTCCTGCTGCCACGACCACTGCGTGCTCATGCTCGGGATGCCCAGCGCCCGCTCGTACCAGGCGGCCAGGGCCTCAGGATCCTTGGCACGGAAGAAGAATCCGCCGATACCCGTCGCGCGCTCCATACGCAGGATCGTGCCACGGAGCAACCCCCAGGACTAGGTCCGACGGAAGCCCGCGACGAACAGCCAGTCCCGGTACGTCGTGGACAGCGCGTCCCGATGGCCGTCCCAGTCCGACGGGCGCAGCTCCTCCGGCGCGGTGAGGCTCACGACCCCGTCGCGGGCCCGGAACCCCCAGGAGAAGCCTACGAGCGCGTCCACGCGCATCCCCGAACCCGGACCGCCGTCGGGAACGCACAGGAAGCTGTGCGCCATCCAGTCCATGTCGGCGATCGGGGCCCGCGACGGCGCGTCGAACAGCTGCGGCTCGAGCCCGATCCAGCAGAAGGGGTGCGGCACGTCCCCGAGGAACGCGAGCGGGTCGATCTCGAACTCGCGGCCGCCGCTGAGGTTGTCGTCGGACCGCACCAACTGCACCCAGCCCAGCACGGCGTCGTAGCCCTGGGCCGGGTACGCGACAGCGGCGTGGCACCAGGGGAACCCGAGGGAGTCCGGTCCCGACCCCACGAGCTCGGGCGCGTCGTTGCGCTCGACGCGCACCGAGACCAGGCCGTCGATGCCGCGGAGGGTGAAGGGGATCTGCACGTCGGCACCGTAGCCGCTGCGAGCCGGCCACCGTCGCGTTGCTGACACTGGCGCACTCCCGCCGCGCGTCCGTCTTGTCGCGCCGGGTGCGCGGTGCCATGCTCCGGCCAGCCGAAGCCGCACTGGCAGCATCACCTGGGGGTCAGGATGCACCGCGCACGTCGAGCTCGCGTCACGAACCGGATCCTCGTCGCGACGGCGGCCGGATCGCTCGCCCTGGCCGGCGCGCTCAGCGCGGCACCGGCCGCGAGCGCAGCAGCACCGACGGCCAAGTGGACCGTCATGGTCTACATGTCGGGCGACAACAACCTCGAGGACTACATCGTCAAGGACCTCGAGCTGGAGCTCGCCGCCGCCGGGTCCAACGCCGACGTGCAGATCGTCGCGCTGGCCGACCGCGGGCCCGGCTACGACACCAGCCGCGGCGACTGGCAGACCACCAAGCTCTTCCACGTGACCCCGGGCATGACGGCCGACGCCGCGAGCGCCGTCGCCGACTGGGGCGAGCGCGACATGGGCGACAAGCAGACGCTCACCGACTTCGTCGGGTGGAGCAGGGCGAACTACCCCGCCGACCACTACGCGCTCTACTTCTGGGGGCACGGCTGGAGCTGGCACCCGGGCTGGGTGATGGAGGACGACACGAGCGCCGACACGCTCGACTACGCGGAGGTGAAGGCGGCTCAGCCGTCGCTCGGCTTCCTCGACGTCGTCGGCTACGACGGCTGCAACATGGCATCGCTGGAGGTCATGGACCTCTGGCACGGCCACGCGACCGCGGTCACCGGGTCGCAGGAGTACGTCGGCTGGGACGGCCTCGAGTACGACGTGCTCCTCAAGCAGCTCAAGGCGAACCCCGCCATGACCGCGGACCAGCTGGCCATCGCGTCCAGCGCGTCGACCACGACGGAGAAGACGTGGTCGGCCATCGCCGTCGACAGCCGCCTCGACCCGCTCATCGCTGCGGTCGACCAGTGGTCGGTGGCCCTCAAGAACGGGCTGACGGCGAACAAGAAGTCCTACAGCACCGCGTTCAACCAGACGCGGTCCTACGTGCAGGCCCCGATGGACAAGGACCTCTACGACCTCGCGACGCAGGTGAACGCGAAGGTCACCGACGCCACGATCCGAGCCAAGGGCACGGCCGTGATGAACGCGTTCAGCGGCGTGGTGCTCAACGAGCACCACATCGCGACGTACGCGGGCTCGCACGGCATCACGATCTACGGCCCCGGCGCCAAGAACCAGAAGGTCGACGACGTGTACTACCGCACGCTCGACCTCTCGCTGCAGACCCGCTGGGACGAGTTCCTGACGGCCTTCGTGCCCTAGCCCCTCAGGGTCGCGACGGGCCGGAACCGGCTCCGGTGGAGGCGATCGCGGACGCGACGACGTCGAGGTCGGCGCCGTCGAGGACGAGGTCGGCCGCGGCGGCCCAGCCCTCGACCTGGTCGGCGCGGCGGGCGCCGACGATCGCCGCTGAGACGCCCGGCCACGCCAGGGTCCAGGCGATCGCGACGGCCGCGACAGGGACGCCGTGCTTGTCGGCGATCGGTCGCAGCGCGTCGGCGAGAGCGAGGTTGCGGTCGAGGTTCACCGTGAAGTCGTCGTCGCGGCGACGCCAGTCGGTCGGGTCGAGAGTCTCGAGCCGCTCGCGGCTGAACGATCCCGAGAGCAGTCCGGCCTGCATCGGCGAGTAGACGATGACGCCGGTGCCGTGCGCGTGGCACCACGGGATCACGTCGGCCGCGGAGCCGCGCTCGATGGCGGAGAACGGCGGCTGGAGCGTCTCGACGTGCGTGATCGCCTCGGCCCGCTCGAGCTGCTCGACGTCGTGGTTGGAGACGCCGATGTGCGCCACCTTCCCCTCGTCGCGCAGGGCAGCCAGGGTCGTCCAGTAG
>JBGAJT010000357.1:0-2941 GCA_044224785.1 Candidatus Nanopelagicales bacterium
GCCGACGACGGAGTGGTACGGCACCACGTTCGTCGACCACGTCCTCGACCTCTGACCTGCGCCGACCTCGGACGCGGAGGATCACCCGAGCGGGCGACGTGGCTCCAGAACCGTTGCGCCGCAAGCCGATCCCGGATGTGAGCCTCGGGCCCGCACCTGCCCGGCACGGCCCGTGCGTCGCCGCTTCATGGACCGGGACGCCGACACGTGCCGGGCTCCTGCGTGTGCGGGCGGCTCCGTGAGCCAGGAGGCAGCGGTCAGGGCTCGAGGGCGACGCGGATGCGCCGGAAGCCCTTGCCCTTGTTCTCCACCTTGACCACGCGCATCCGGCCGACCTGGCGCGTCGAGGCCACGTGCGTCCCGCCGTCGGCCTGCACGTCGAGCCCGTCGATGTCGACGATGCGCACGATCTCGATCGTGGGCGGCAGCAGGTTCGTCGCCGTGCGGATCAGGTCGGGGATCGCGAACGCCTCGTCGCGCGGGAGCTCGTAGGCGGAGATCGCGCGGTCGGTGTCGACCTCGACGTTGCACGCCGCCTCGACCGACTCCTTGAAGCCCTCGGGCACGGCGTCGAGGTTGAAGTCGAGCCGGCCCTCGAGCGGCTCCATGTTCGAGCCGGTGACGAGCGCGCCGAAGTCGCGGAACACCACGCCGGAGAGCAGGTGCAGCCCGGAGTGCGTGCGCATCAGCGCCGTACGCCGGCCGTCCTCGACCGCACCGCGCACGGCGGTGCCGACCGGCGGCAGCGGGTCGTCGTCGTGGGCCACGAGCCGCACGTCGTCGCCCTTGAGGGCGCCGACGATCCGCGTCTGCACGCCGCCCCACAGCAGCACGCCGTGGTCGGGCGGCTGCCCGCCGCCGCCGGGGTAGAAGGCGCTGCGGTCCAGGACGATCCCGGTCTCGCGGTCGCTCTCGAGGACAGCCGCGTCCCACTCGCGCAGCGTCGCGTCGCGCAGCTCCAGCCGGTCGGTCACGGGTCCTCCGAGGGTCGGGCGGGTGGACGCCGGAGAGCCGGGAACCGTCCGCGGGCGACCCTACGGGGTCGTCGCGGACGGTTCCGGGTAGTGCTGCGGCTCGCCTACTTCTTGCCCTGGGCGGCGACCGCGGCGGCTGCGGCGACCGCGGCCTCGGGGTCGAGGTACTCGCCGCCGCGGACGGTCGGCCGGAGGTTCTCGTCGAGCCGGTACACGAGCGGGATGCCGGTGGGGATGTTGAGCGTGGCGATGTCGTCGTCGCTGATGCCGTCGAGGTGCTTCACCAGCGCGCGCAGCGAGTTGCCGTGCGCCGCGACGAGCACGACCTTGCCGGCGCGCAGGTCGGGGACGATGACGTCCTCCCAGTAGGGGAGCAGCCGGTGCACGACGTCCTTGAGGCACTCGGTGAGCGGGTTGGCCTCGGGCGGCAGCCACGCGTAGCGCGGGTCGTGCGCCTGCGAGAACTCGTCGTCGGGGTCGATCGCCGGCGGCGGGGTGTCGTAGCTGCGGCGCCAGAGCATGAACTGCTCCTCGCCGTAGGCCTCGAGGGTCTGCGCCTTGTTCTTGCCCTGCAGCGCGCCGTAGTGCCGCTCGTTGAGCCGCCAGTTGCGGACCACGGGGATCCAGTGGCGGTCGCAGGCGTCCAGGGCGATCTGCGAGGTCTTGATCGCGCGGCGCAGCAGCGACGTGTGCACGACGTCGGGGAGCACGCCGGCCTCGGCCAGCAGCTCGCCGCCGCGGACCGCCTCGGCGAGGCCCTTCTCCGACAGGTCGACGTCGACCCAGCCGGTGAACTGGTTGAGGGCGTTCCACGTGCTCTCGCCGTGGCGGAGCAGGACCAGGGTGTACGGCGCATCGCTCATGGCCCCATCCTTCCGGGTGCGGCACCGCCCAGGCCACCCAGGTCCGCGCACCGGGACGGGCGGTCAGTCCTGCGGCGGCGCGAGGTGGCGGAAGGCCTCGAGGTTGGTCGTGGGCTCGCCGCGCGAGAGGCGCCACTCCCACTCCTTGCGGATGGAGGAGCCGAAGCCGAGCTCGAGGATCGTGTTGAACGAGCTGTCGGCGTACTCGAGGACCGAGCCGAGCAGCCGGTCGACCTCGTCGGGCGTCACCGACGAGAGCGGCAGCCGGCCCGACAGGTAGATGTCGCCGAGGTGGTCGACGGCGAAGGCGACGCCGTACATGCGCAGGTTGCGCTCGAGCAGCCAGCGGTAGACGTCCTCGGCGTTCTCGTCGACGTGGCGCGCGACGAAGGCCTGGACGGTGAGGGCGTGCTCGCCGACGACCATCGACACGGTCGTGCGCTGCTTGCGCTCGCCGGGGAGGACGACGACGAAGCGGCCCGGTGCGGTCTCCTCGACGTCGAGCTCGTGCGCCGCGAGGGCCTCGCGCAGGACGTCGGCCGGATCGGTCACGCGCGCACTGCCGCCAGCGGTCGGCCGCCGGCGCGCTCGGCGAGCGCGCCGCGGTAGACGTCGAGGGTGGCCTCGGCCGTGGCGTCCCAGCCGAAGTGGGCGGCGTGCTCCACGGCGCCGAGCGACCAGCGGTCGAGCGCCTCGCGGTCGTCGAGGGCGTCGGCCAGCGCGCACGCCCAGGTGCGCGGGTCGTGGCCGTCGACGAGGCGGCCGCTGCGCCCGTCGGCGACGGCGGTGGGCAGCCCGCCCACGCGCGCGGCCACGACGGGCGTGCCGCAGGCCTGCGCCTCGACGGCGACCAGCCCGAAGGACTCCGAGTACGACGGCACGACGCAGAGGTCGGCGGCGCGGTACCAGTCGGCGAGGCGCGCACGGTCCACCGGCGGGACGAACCGCACCAGGTCGCGCACGCCGAGCTCGACCGCGAGGTCCTCGAGCGCGTGCTGCTGGCCGCGCGAGAACAGCATGCGCGAGAGCAGGGCGAAGACGGGTCGTTGGTAGCGGTCGACGAGGTCGCGGCGGGCCCGGGGGTCGCCACGTTGGGCCCGCACC
>JBGAJT010000358.1:0-2926 GCA_044224785.1 Candidatus Nanopelagicales bacterium
GCTGGCGGCGCGATGACCGACGTCTTCTCCGACCTCATCGGCCAGGACCACGTCGTCGCGCAGCTGCGTGCCGCCGCGGCCGAGGGCCCAGCCGCGCGCGCGGGCCAGCCCACCTCGGCGATGACGCACGCGTGGCTGCTCACCGGCCCGCCCGGCTCCGGCCGGTCGACCGCCGCGCTCGCGCTCGCGGCGGCGCTCGTGTGCCCGCAGCAGGGGTGCGGCGTCTGCCCGGAGTGCACGGCCGTGAAGCACTCGGCCCACGTCGACGTCGAGCACGTCGTGCCCGAGTCGGTCACCTACTCCGTCGCCGAGACGCGCGAGCTCGTGCACCGCTCGGCGATGGCGCCCTCGCGCGCGCCCTGGCACGTGTTCGTCCTCGAGGACGCCGACCGGCTCAACGCGGAGAGCGCCAACACGCTGCTCAAGAGCATCGAGGAGCCCACGCCGGGCACGGTGTGGATCCTGTGCGCGCCGTCGACCGAGGACGTGCTGCCGACCATCCGATCGCGCTGCCGCCACCTGCAGCTGGCCACCCCGTCCAACGCCGAGGTGGCCGAGGCGCTCGGTCGCAGCTTCGGCGTCGACCCCGCGATGGCCGCGTTCGCTGCGCGCGCGGCGCAGGGCCACATCGGCCGAGCCCGTGCGCTCGCGACGAGCGAGGAGGCGCGGCTGCGCCGTCAGGACGTGCTGCGCATCCCGACCCAGCTGCACGACCTCGGCTCGTGCCTCGCGCTCGCGGCCGACCTCGTCGCGACGGTCAACGACGACAGCAACGCGATCTGCGACCCGCTCGACGAGCGCGAGATGGCGCAGCTGCGTGCGGCGTACGGCGAGGGCGCGGAGGGTCGCGGGATCGGCACGGTCGAGCGGCGCGCCAAGGGTGCGGTGAAGGCGCTTGAGGACCGGCAGAAGAAGCGCCGGCGCCGCGTCGTCCGCGACCAGCTCGACCGCGCGATCGTCGACCTCATCGCGTTCTACCGCGACGTCCTGGTCCTGCAGCTCGGCGCCGGGTCGCCGCTCGTCAACGACGAGATGCGCCCGCAGCTCGAGCGCTGCGCCGCCGAGTCGACCCCCGAGGACACACTGCGCCGCGTCGACGCCCTCGAGCGCACCCGGCACCTGCTCGAGGCCAACGTGACGCCGCTGCTGGCGATGGAGTCGCTCGCGGTCGCGCTGCGCGACCCGTCGCTGGCGTCGCGGTGACCTCGCGCGTCTACCTCGGCGGCGGCGGTTCGCCGACCCAGGAGAGCGCCGTCTGGCGGCTGTTCCTGCGCCCGAACCGCCGCGTCGTCTGCTGGCCGCAGGCCCTCCCGCGCACCCAGCACGAGATGGCCGAGCTCTGGCTGCGCCGCGAGCTGCTGCCCTACGACGTCCCGCGCGTCGAGCTCTGGCCCGACCTCGCCGGCCGCAGCGCCGACGAGCTCGACCCCGAGACCGACGTCGTGTTCGTGCTGGGCGGCAACACCTTCGACCTGCTGCACCACCTGCAGACGCGCGACGCCCTGTCGCTGGCGCCCGAGCACGTCGCCCGCGGCGGCATCTACTTCGGCAGCAGCGCGGGCGCGGTGCTCGCCGGCGCCGACATCGAGATCGCGTCGTTCGCCGATCCCAACGACGCCGACGTCACCGACACCACGGGGCTGGGGATGCTCTCGGGTGCGATCGTGCGGCCGCACTACACGCCCGACGACCGCGACGACACCTGGCGCTGGACCGAGGGCGGGCGCACCGTGCTCGGCGTACCGGAGGACGCCGGCCTTGCCGTGATCGACGGTGTGGCGCGCAACGCGGGCCCGGCTCCGGTAGAAGTGCTCAGCGGCAGCTCGTTCACGGTCCTCGAACCCGGCGACCACCTCGAGCTGTAGCCCCGATCGCCCACGCGGGGCCAACGGTTCCGCGTGATCTTGGTCAGTTGCCACCTTCCCGGGCCGGGAAGCTCGCAACTGACCAAGATCACGCACAGGGGTCGGCCGGCAAGGTCAGGGTGTGGTGGGCCAGGCGGCCAGGTCGCGCTTCGCGAACTGGAGGTGCCACCACTCCTCGTCGAGGATGACGTGGAGGCGGCGCTGCACGGCCATCGGTCCGGGGGGCGGCCAGGGCGCACCCTCGGGGGCCGACGTCTCGGACCCGAGGATCTCGGGCGTCAGGGTCGCGACGTAGTCGCGGACCATCGCCTGCTGCTTGGCGCGGGCGGCGAGGACCTCCTCGACCGAGGGTGCGGCGTCGACGTCGAGACCCGCGAGCGCCGGGTCGAACCACGGGCCGGCCAGGCCGAGGTGGTGGTACGTCGTGCGCCCGAGGATGCCCGCCCCGATCCACGTCTCCGACGCGAACACGAGGTGGCGCAGGGTCTCGAGGAACGACCACTCGTCGTCGACGCGCAGGTTCAACGACGACTCGGGATGCGTCAGCGCCTCGGCAGTTGTGGTCGCCCACATCCCCTCGAGCCAGGCCCACGCCTCGCGCAGGTCGTCGGGGTCGGCCGAGCGCAGCTTCTCGCGGCCGGGGTGCTGCCGGTCGAGCTCCGCCTCGATCAGCGGCGCGACCTCGACGCCGTTGATCACGAGGTCGTCGATCGCGCCGTCGATCACCGCGCCGTCGAAGGACGCGCCGAGGAACCGTGCGCCCTCGAAGTAGGCCTCGCGGAACGTGGCGCGCTCGAAGGTGACGTAGTAGAACGAGGTCTCCGACAGGTTCGTCTCGCGGAAGCTCGCTCCGTGCAGCCTCACCCGCTGGAACTGCGCGCCGCGCAGGTCGTCGTCGGCACCGAAGCTGGTCATCGATCCTCCGCCCGGGCGCCGGACGCCGCCCTCGTTCAGGATCGTGCCATCGATCCCCGACACCCGGCAGAGCTCGACCCCGCCACGATCTGCCCACCTACCGGCCCTTTCCCGCGCCGATCACACCCCGGAAAGGGCCGGTAGGT
>JBGAJT010000359.1:0-2896 GCA_044224785.1 Candidatus Nanopelagicales bacterium
CGACATGCTGCGGCCGTTGCTCGAGGAGTCCGGCCTCGTCGTGGGCACCGACCTCCACCTCGCGTTCTCGCCGGAGCGGATCGACCCGGGCAACCCGCAGTTCGACCTGCGCCGCACTCCGAAGGTCGTGGGCGGGGTGACCCCCGAGTGCGGTCGACGGGCCGGCGACTTCTACCGCACCGTCGTCGACGAGGTCGTCATGGTGCCGCGCGCCCGCGAGGCCGAGCTGACCAAGCTGCTCGAGAACACCTACCGGCACATCAACATCGCCCTCGTGAACGAGATGGCGAAGGTGTGCCACGAGCTCGACATCGACGTCTGGTCGGTCATCGACGCCGCCGCCACGAAGCCGTTCGGGTTCCAGTCGTTCCGGCCCGGTCCGGGCGTGGGCGGGCACTGCATCCCCATCGACCCGACCTTCCTGTCGTTCAAGGTGCGAGAGGAGCTCGGCTACCCGTTCCGCCTCGTCGAGCTCGCGCAGCAGATCAACGAGTCGATGCCCGCCTACGTCGTGACCCGCACCGCCGAGCTGCTCGAGGTCGACTCGGTCGCGCTCGCCAGCGCGCGGGTGCTCGTGCTCGGGACGTCGTACAAGCGCGACGTCGCCGACCAGCGCGAGAGCCCCGCGGTCGACGTCGTGCGCCTGCTGCTCGAGGCCGGTGCCTCCGTGGCCTACCACGACCCGTCGCCGATCCCGTGGCGCTCGGCGCCCGACGGCGTGGTGCAGGTCGTCGACCTCGAGGCGGGCCTTGCGGCGTGCGACGTCGCCGTGCTGCTGCAGGACCACTCGGCCTACGACCTCGACCGGGTCGCGGAGCTCGCCCCCCGCCTGCTCGACACCCGCGGCCGGACGCGCTCCGCCGCCGTGGAACGGCTCTGATGGCGGAGGCCACCCGCCCGGTCCCGACGTCGCCCGGGGCGTTCGACGCCGCGGCGCTCGCGGCCGAGCACGGCCTGCGGCGGATCGGCATCCGCCCGCCGCTCGGCGACTACCTGCGCCGGATGTGGGGACGCCGGCACTTCGTCCTCGAGCTGGCACGCGCGCGCGAGCAGTCCGAGAGCGCGGGCAGCCGGCTCGGCCGGCTCTGGGCCGTCCTCAACCCGCTGCTCAACGTGCTCGTCTACTGGATCGTCTTCGGCGTCCTGCTGAAGGTGAACCGGTCGGTGCCGGACTACCTGTCGTTCCTCGTGATCGGCGTCTTCGTCTTCACCTTCACCCAGTCCTCGGCGATGTCGGGGTCGCGGGCGATCACGCACAACATGAACCTCGTCCGCGCGCTGCACTTCCCGCGCGCGATCCTGCCGCTGGCCGCGGTGCTCGAGGAGCTCTTCCCGCTCGGCACGGCCCTGGTGATCTGCGCAGCGGTCGTGCTGCTGCAGGGCGAGGGGCTGTCATGGGTGTGGCTGCTGCTGCCGATCGTCATCGCGCTGCAGACGCTGTTCAACTACGGGCTCGCGCTCGGCCTCGCGCGGGTGACCGAGAGCGTGCGCGACGTCTCGATGCTGCTGCCGTTCCTGCTCCGCACCTGGCTCTACCTCAGCGGCGTCGTCTTCCCGGTGCAGCAGTTCGCCGACGAGCACGGCGGCATCATCGGCTTCCTCCTGCGCGCCAACCCGGGTGCGGTCTACGTCGAGCTCGCCCGCGACGCGCTGCTGACGACGTACGAGGCGCCGCCCGGGACGTGGCTGTGGGCGGTCTTCTGGGCGGTCGGCGGCGTGCTGGCCGGGTTCGTGTACTTCTGGCGCGCCGAGGCGAGGTACGGCCGTGGCTGACGCGCGCCCCACCGTCATCGTCGACGACCTCCACGTGACGTACCGCGTGCAGGGTGTCGCCCACGCGTCGAGCGAGGCCGGCGCGAGCGCCGTCACCGCGCTGCGCCGCATCGGGCTGCAGCGCGGCAGCAAGGGCGTGCGCCAGGTGAAGGCCGTGCGCGGCGTGAGCTTCGTCGCGCGCGAGGGCGACGCGATCGGTCTCATCGGTCGCAACGGATCCGGCAAGTCCACTCTGCTGCAGGCGATCGCGGGGCTGCTGCCCGCGGAGTCGGGTGCGGTCTACACGAGCGCGCAGCCGTCGCTGCTCGGCGTCAACGCGGCGCTCGTCCCCTCGCTCACCGGCACGCGCAACATCGAGCTCGGCTCGCTGGCGATGGGGCTGAGCCCGGCCGAGGCGGCTGCGCGGCGCGACGCGATCATCGACTTCGCCGGCATCGGCGAGTTCGTCTCGTTCCCGATGAACACCTACTCCTCCGGCATGAGCGCCCGGCTGCGCTTCGCCATCGCCGCGAGCGTGACGCACGAGATCCTGCTCATCGACGAGGCGCTCGCGACCGGCGACGCCGAGTTCCAGCGCAAGAGCCAGGAGCGCATCCTCGAGCTGCGCGAGCAGGCGGGTACGGTCTTCCTGGTCACCCACAGCGCCAGCATCGTCCGCGAGACATGCAATCGCGCGGTCTGGCTCGACCAGGGGATCATCAGGATGGACGGGGCCACCGACGAGGTCGTCGACGCCTACGAGGCCGACATCGCGGCCGCGGAGGGGCGCCGCGCCGAGGGCGGTCCCAGCAGGCAGGCGGGGGCGGCACCGACATGAGCGAGGCCCTGCGCGTCCTCGTCGCGACCGTGGTGCACGACCCGCGCGACGCGCGCATCCTGCACCGCGAGATCGGCGCGCTCCTCGAGGCCGGTCACGAGGTCACCTACGTCACGCCGTTCTCGAGCTTCGGCGTACCGCCGCCGAAGGGCGTGCGCGCCATCGACGTACCCCGCTCCCGCGGTCGTCGTCGCCTGGTCGCGGTCACCCGGGCGCGCGCCGTGCTGCGACGCGAAGGACCGCGCCACGACGTCGTGATCGTGCACGACCCGGAGCTGCTGCCGGCTGTCGAGGGTCTCGAGGGAC
>JBGAJT010000035.1:0-17505 GCA_044224785.1 Candidatus Nanopelagicales bacterium
GGTGACCCAGCGGAACTCGCCTTTCGACACGTCGTTTCGCACCTCGAGGCCGAGGCCGTCGCGATAGAAGCTCAATGCCGCTTCGGGATCGTGGACGGGGATGAACATGTGGGAAACGGTCGTTGTCATGTCTCGACCCTAGAAGTCGTTCTACGCGCGCGCTTCTTCGATCCTGCTCGACTGTCCGCGCTGCGGTCGCGACGCCACCTTGCTCACGCACGACGGCACGAGCTGACGATCGCCGTGATCGCGGGCGCGGTACTGCGACGGCGTCTCGCCGACGATCTCGGTGAACCGGCTCGAGAACGAGCCGAGCGAGGTGCAGCCCACGGCCATGCACGCGTCGGTGACCGACGTCCCCTGGCGCAGCAGCGCCTTGGCCCGCTCGATGCGCCGCGTCATGAGGTAGCTGTACGGCGTCTCGCCGTACGCCGCGCGGAACTTGCGGGAGAAGTGCGCCGGCGACATGAGCGCCGCCTGCGCCATCCGCGGGACGTCGAGGGGCTCCGCGTAGTCGCGGTCCATGAGGTCGCGCGCCCGGCGCAGGTGCGCGAGGTCGGCGAGGTCCTCCGGCGTCATGGCAGTGACGGTACGCGACCCTGCCCGCCGCGTCGCTGGCCCGCGGGCTTCCCCTGCGGTCTCGCGCGTTGGCTCTTGCGAGGGGGCTGTGCCAGCCTCCGCCACCTGTTGTGGGGCGCGGACGCCGGAGGGGCTCGCCTCCGAAGGGGGAAGGATCAGAGGACGCCGGCCGACACCGGGGCGAGGTGGGGGAGCTCGTCGTCGGTGAACAGGCGCGAGCGGATGAGGAAGCGCCGTCCCGTCGGCGCCTCGAGGGAGAAGCCGGCGCCGCGTCCGGTCACGACGTCGATCGTCAGGTGGGTGTGCGACCAGTAGTCGAACTGGCCCTTGCTCATCCAGACCTCGACCGGTTCCGCCGCCTCGTCGTCGGCGCCGGCGATGTCGATCGTGCCGAGCAGGACGTCGCTCGGACCGGTCTGGAACTCGCCGGCCGGGTAGCACATCGGCGAGCTGCCGTCGCAGCAACCGCCGGACTGGTGGACCATGAGCGGCCCGTGCTGCGCCCGGAGGCTGCGGAAGAGCTCCGCAGCCTCCGGGGTGACAGCCACGCGGGCGACGGTGCCGTCGCTCATCGGCAGGTCTCCTGCACCGTCCCCGGCCTAGAAGAAGCCGAGCTTCTGCGGGGCGTAGGACACCAGCAGGTTCTTCGTCTGCTGGTAGTGGTCGAGCATCATGTGGTGGGTCTCGCGGCCCACGCCCGATCCCTTGTAGCCGCCGAACGCCGCGTGCGCGGGGTAGGCGTGGTAGCAGTTCGTCCACACGCGACCGGCCTGGATGCCGCGGCCCATGCGGTACGCCGTGTTCATGTCGCGGCTCCACACGCCGGCACCGAGGCCGTAGAGCGTGTCGTTGGCGATCTTCAGCGCGTCGTCGAAGTGGTCGAACCTCGTGACCGAGACGACCGGGCCGAAGATCTCCTCCTGGAAGATCCGCATCGAGTTGTCGCCCTCGAAGATGGTCGGCGTCACGTAGTAGCCGCCCGAGAGCTCGCCACCGAGGTCCGCCCGCTCACCACCGGTGACGACGCGGGCGCCCTCGGCCTTGCCGATCTCGATGTAGGACAGGATCTTCTCGAGCTGGTCGTTGCTCGCCTGCGCGCCGATCATCGTCTCGGTGTCGAGCGGGCTGCCCTGCTTGATCGCCTTCGTGCGCGCGGTCGCATCGCCGAGGAACTTGTCGTAGATCGACGACTGGATCAGCGCGCGGCTCGGGCAGGTGCAGACCTCGCCCTGGTTGAGCGCGAAGAGGGTGAAGCCCTCGAGCGCCTTGTCGTAGAAGTCGTCGTCCTGGGCGGCGATGTCGCCGAAGAAGACGTTGGGGCTCTTGCCGCCGAGCTCCAGGGTGACCGGGATGATGTTCTGCGCGGCGTACTGCATGATCAGGCGGCCGGTCGTGGTCTCGCCGGTGAACGCGATCTTGGCGATGCGGGGCGACGACGCGAGCGGCTTGCCGGCCTCGACGCCGAACCCGTTCACGATGTTGACGACGCCCGGGGGCAGCAGGTCGCCGATGAGCTCCATCACGAACAGGAGCGAGACCGGCGTCTGCTCGGCCGGCTTGATGACGACGGCGTTGCCCGCGGCGATCGCCGGTGCGAGCTTCCACGCGGCCATGAGGATCGGGAAGTTCCAGGGGATGATCTGGCCGACGACGCCCAGCGGCTCCTGGAAGTGGTAGGCGACGGTGTCCTCGTCGATCTGCGAGATCGAGCCCTCCTGGCCGCGCAGCACGCCCGCGAAGTAGCGGAAGTGGTCGACGACGAGCGGGATGTCGGCCGCGAGCGTCTCGCGGATCGGCTTGCCGTTCTCCCACGTCTCGGCGATCGCGATGGCCTCGAGGTTGGCCTCGATGCGGTCGGCGATGCGGTTGAGCACGTTGGCGCGCTCGTTGACCGGCGTGCGGCCCCAGCCCGGTGCGGCCGCGTGGGCGGCGTCGAGCGCGCGGTCGATGTCGGCCTCGTTGCCGCGCGCCACCTCGCAGAAGACCTGGCCGGTGACCGGCGTGACGTTCTCGAAGTACTGCCCGCTCGCCGGCGGGACGTACTCGCCGCCGATCCAGTGGTCGTAGCGGGACCGGAACTGGACCGGGCTGCCCTCGGTGTTGGGGTTGGCGTACAGAGCCATGCGTCTGCCTCCGGGTTGACCGTCGAGGAATGCCCGGGGTGCCGGGCTCGGTGGCGGGACGCTAGGCCGCGCAACGTTGCACCAACGTTGCGGCGTACGGCGGCGACGTGACGGCCCAGGCCTCCCTGGTGCGGTGCGTGATCTTGGTGAGTTGCGACCGTCCCGGCCCCGGTAGCTCGCCACTGACCAAGATCACGCGCCCTGGCGCGCGGGCGAGGCGCGCGCGGCGGCCTAGGGTCGGGGCATGACGTTCACGCTGCACGTCGACGGCGCGCGCTGGCGCGGGCACACCGAGCGCACCCGCGACGCCGTGCGCGCCGCGATCAGCGCTGGCCCGCACACCCCCACCGAGGGTGATCTGGTCCCGGTGGCGAAGGGCAACGGGTACGGCTTCGGCAACGTCCGCTGTGTCCGCGAGGCCCAGCGCCTCGGCCTCACCCGCGTCGCGGTCGGCACCGTCTACGAGGTCGCGGAGGTCGCGGCGTCCTACGACGGCGACATCCTCGTGCTCACGCCGTACGAGCCCGCCGACCACACCGCCGCCGCCGCGTGGGGGGTCCTGGGCCGCACGCCGTACGCCGACCGCGTGATCCGCACCGTCTCCTCGCGACCTGCGTGGGACGCCCTCGCGACCGGTACGACGCCGAGCCGCCTGCTGCTCGAGTCGTTCACGTCGATCGGCCGGTTCGGCCTGCAGCCCGACGAGATCCGCTCGATCCTCGCCGACGACGCGACCGTCGCCGCCCTCGCGTCCGGGCACGTGCGCCTCGAGGGCCTCGCGCTGCACGAGCCGATCGCGCAGCCCCACGTCGACCGCCGCACCGTCGCCGGCTCGCGCTGGCACGACGCGTCGGTCGCCCCGCTCGCGCCCGCCGGCGCGACCCGCCGCGTCGAGGAGGTGCTCTCGGCCGGGCTCGGCTGGCAGACCGAGCTGGCCGACCTCACCGAGCGGCTCCTCGGCGACGACGGCGAGGCGCTCACGGACCTCACCACCGCCGCCGCGCTCTGGGTGAGCCACCTCGACGACGGCGAGCTCGCCGCCCTGCGCGCCGGCATGCCCGACATCGCGATCTACGCGCGCATCGGCACCCGGCTCTGGCTCGGCGACCGCGGCGCGCTGCAGGCGCGCGGCACGGTGCTCGCCGTGCACGACGTCGCCAAGGGCCAGGCCAGCGGCTACCGCCAGCGCCGTGCGTCCAAGGACGGCGCGGTGCTCGTGATCGGCGGCGGTACGTCGCACGGCGTCGCGCTCGAGGCGCCGAGTCCCGCCGCCACCTCCCGCCAGCGCGCCGTAGCCGCGGGAACCGGTGTGCTGGAAGGGATCGGGCGGTCGCTCTCGCCGTTCGTCGTCGGCGGCAAGCAGCGCTGGTTCGCCGAGCCGCCGCACATGCACGTGTCGCTCGTCCGCGTGCCCGAGGGCGTGGTGCTGCCCGCCGTCGGCGACGAGGTCGCCGTCGACGTCCGCCTCACCACCATCCACCCCGACCGCGTCCACGGCCTGGACTGACCCGACCAGGAACCCGGGCTACGCCGGGAGTGAGACGGACACAGCGGATCGGCGACGCTGGCGCGTCTGAAGGGGTGGAGCACGACCTCGGGGGGAGGCGGTAGCGGTGAGCGAGACCAGCGCGACGCCGTCGTTCGACGCGTTCATCGCCGCACGGGGGTCGGCGATGCTGCGTCATGCCTACGTCCTGACCGGCGACCGCTACCTCGCCGAGGACCTCGTCCAGGAGGTGCTCGCGCACCTCTACCGCAAGTGGGACAAGGTCTCCGCGGCCAGCTCGCCCGAGGCCTACGTCCGCACCAGCATCACCCGCCAGTTCCTGTCGTGGCGGCGACGCCGCTCCTCCGGGGAACGGGTCACCGACCACCTGCCCGAGCAGCCGTCGCTCGACGCGACCGACCTGGTCGACAGCGACGACGCCGTCTGGCACGCGCTCGCCACGCTGCCCCGCCGGCAGCGCGCGATCCTCGCGCTCCGCTTCTACGACGACCGCTCCGACGCGCAGATCGCGGAGATCCTCGGCGTCAGCCAGTCGTCGGTCCGCGCCCAGGCCTCGCGAGGGATCGCGACGTTGCGCGAGCACCTGTCCACCACCGGCCTCGACGTCTCGGGAGGTGTGTCATGAGCCCCGAGCTCGACATCGACGACCTGGTGCGCAGCACGATGCGGCGCCACGCGGCCGACGCCCCGACCACGATCGACCTCGACGGGGTCCGGGCCCGGTCGGTCGCCATCACCCGGCGCCGCCGCTACGAGACGCTCGCCGCCGTCGTCACGACACTGGTGGTGCTGCTCGGTCTCGGGTACGCCGCGAGCCAGCTGCGCACGCAGGCGACCCCGGTCGAGCCGGTGCCCTCCGACGGCCTGCCGTGGGTGGCCTTCCCGACCTTCGACCCCAACGGCCAGCCGAACGGCAGCACGTCGATCGTCGTGCGCAGCGGCGGCGCGGAGCGCAGCATCCCTGCTCCGGCCAACGGTGCGACGACGCTCGGGTGGTACGGCCCCGGCGCGCGCACCCTCGTCTACACCGCGGGCGGCGACGCCGTGCGCGAGTCTCGGCTGCTGAGCGCGACCGTGAGCGAGGACGGCCGCACCATCAGCGCGCCGACCGAGCTGGAGATCCCCGGACTCGGCACCGTCACCGGACGCGCCTACACCGTGCGCGGCGCCGGCCCCGTCGTCTGGCAGCCCACGAAGCCCAACGGTTCCCAGGGCCGCCTCGTGCTCGTCGGCGCCGACCTCACCACCGCCGACATCGTCGACCTGCCCCCGGGCCAGCCGCTCTTCGTCACGTCGTCGGTGATCGGCCTGGGATCCAGCGAGACCACCAGGATCCAGCTGGTCTCGACGTCGACCGGCGAGATGACCGGCTCCTTCGACACCTGCACCCGGCCCAACTACCAGGTCGCCGTGTCCTACGACGACTCCCACGTCGCCCTCTCCTGCGGCGACGGGACCGTTCAGCTGGTGAACCTCGGCGGCCCGGCCAACCCGCGCCTGGCCGCGGTGCCCGACGCCGCAGGGCGCGGCGGCTTCGTCGGCCTCTGGTTCGACCCGGCCGGCGGCCTGCACGCCGCCACGACGCCGGAGATGCAGCCGGACTACGCCGTCGTGAACGACTACGACTACAACGGCGTGTCCTGGGACGCGGCCGGCAACGACGTCCTCACCCGCGTGTTCCCGACACCGTCGTCGCACGTCGACCTCGAGTACCACGCGCAGAAGTGGGCTTACACGCCGCACTGGGTCGTGAAGCAGCCGCACGAGCTCGACCTCGGCGAGACCACCGGCACCGCCATCGTCTTCCGCCCGCAGCAGGACGAGCCCACGCCGACCCCCACGAGCAACGCGCTGCCGACGGCACCCTCGCCCCCGCCGTGGACCACGACGACGCGCGACGCCGGCGTGACCAACCCGGTCGAGACCGCTCTGGTCGCCACGACGTCGGCCGGCGAGGTCGTCGTCGACAAGGCCAACGCCGCACCGTTCGTCGCCGGCTGGACCGGCCCGGGTCGCCGCACGCTCGTCTACGGCTGGAGCCAGGAGGGGTACGACGTCCGCGTGATGACCGCGACGTTCGACGACGGCGGGCACCTCGTCGGAGCCCCCGCAGTGCTGAAGCACGACGGTCGTGACGTCTTCGGGCGGGCCTTCCTCACACCCGACGGCGCCCTCGCGGTCGCGGTGGCGCCCCGCGGCGGCGGCCGTCACGTCCAGGTCCTGCGCTACGACGCCGACCTGACGTCGGCTACGGCGCAGGCCCTGCCCGCGAACGTCTTCGTCGAGGCCGTCTCCGCGCAGTACACAGTCCTCCGCACCATCGGCACTGGCGCGAACATCACCGTCCTGGGACCTGAGGGCTCGGGCACGATCGAGAACCGCGGGTGCGTGACGAGCGACGCCGGCGGCAACGCGTTCGACAACGTGTCGGTCGTCCTGGACCCGACGGGCACCCGCGCGATGGCCTTCTGCGGCTACCAGTCCTTGGGCCCGTGGCTCTTCCCGCTCGGCGACGTCGCGCGCGGCTCGACGGGGACCTCGGTGCAGCTGCCCGACGCCCCGGGCTCGCCGTACGTGCTCAACGCCTGGTTCGACCGCGCCGGCGATGTCGCCGTCGTCACCTCGACCTCGCAGTCCGACACCGCCGACCTGACCACCTGGACCCACAGCTCTACGGCCGCGAGCGGCGACTGGGCGAAGCAGGGCACGACCGTCCTCGACGAGGTGCTCGTCGACGGGTACGCCGTGCAGCTGCTGCCTGCCCCCGGCTCCGGCTCCGGCTCGCCTCAGCCGACGCTCGTCACCGCGACCGACCCGCAGCTGACCCTCGGGACGACCTTCGGCGTCGGCTGGTCGGTCCGCTCGACGCCCGGATGAGGAACCGCTCGGCGACCAGGTCGCCGTGCGCTACGGCAGCCGACCGGTGACGGTGTCCTGAAGTGCAGCGTCAGGAGGCGTGCGAGGGGGTGTGCGCCGGGGTGTGCGCCGGGGTGCGGACCGGCTCGTCGTCCCAGCGGTCCTCGAGCGCGGAGTCGTCGCCGCGGCCGGCGTAGCGGGTGCGCGTCAGCGACCAGCGGTCGGGCGCGAAGTCGAGGACGCCGCCGCCGGGGTCGTCGCGGTGGTCGGGGTCGCCGTCGGTGCGCACCGGGTCGTGCCACGGGCGCCGGATGTCGCGCACGATCATCCCCGCGAACCACGCCGTGAGGACGAGGTGCACGACGATCGCGACGGAGTACCAGCCGTAGGGCAGGCCCTTGTTGTCGTTGCCGTACTGCTGCAGGAAGTACCAGATCGCCAGGAAGTAGACGACCTCGCCGGCCTGCCAGATGAGGAAGTCGCGCCAGCGCGGCCGGGCCATCGCGGCGAGCGGGATCAGCCAGAGGACGTACTGCGGCGAGTAGACCTTGTTGGTGAGGCAGAACGCGGCGACGACGAGGAACGCGACCTGCGCGTAGCGCGGTCGGCGCGACGAGGCCACGATCAGGGCGACGACACCGAGGCAGAGGATGCCGAGCAGGCCGGTGGCGACGAGGTTGAGCTTGTCCGGCGGGATCTCGTGCCCGATCACCTGCAGCACGTACCAGGGCGAGCCCCAGTCGGCGCCGCGCGTGCTGGAGAAGGTGTAGAAGTGCGCCCACGCGTCGGGCGCCGCGATCGCCACCGGGACGTTGACGACGAGCCAGGTCGCGAGGCCCGCTCCCGCGCTGATCCAGAAGGCGCGCATCCTCCCCGCGCGCAGGCACAGGAAGAGCAGCGGCCCGAGGAGCAGCACCGGGTAGAACTTCGCGGCGACGGCGAGGCCGAGCAGCACGCCCGCCCAGCCGGAGCGCGAGCGCGACCAGAGCAGCATCGACGCCGCGGTGAGCGCGACGGCGAGCAGGTCCCAGTTGATGAAGGCGCACAGGATCATCCCCGGCGCCAGCGCGACGAGCGCGGCGTCCCACATCCGGCGGCGCACCGTGAGCGCCGTCGCCACCACGGTGACGATCAGGCACACGAAGAGCATGAGGACGTTCCAGTCGTAGAACTCGACCGACCGGGCCGTCGCGCTGCCGTCGCTCCCGGTGAGCCACGACGCGATCTGCATGAAGAAGCCGGTGAGCACCGGGTACTCGAGGGTCTCGGTGCCGGGCTGGCTCTGGAAGTAGGGCAGCAGGCCGTCGGCGAAGCCGCGCAGCTGGTACAGGAACGGGATGTCGGAGTAGCACAGCCGCGTGTAGCGGGCGTCGCCGAGGAACTGCTCGGCGTGGCAGGGGAGCTTGGTGAGGTAGCCCAGCAAGTACGCCGACCCGGCGAGGAGCACGATCACGCGCAGCGGCGTCCACCAGCCGCGGAATCGGCCGGCGTGGTGGCCGGTCCCGCCCCCGACGCGCTCGGTCGCCGACGCGACCACCGGGTCGGAGTCGGCGGGATGCACGAGGTCGGCGGGCTGCGGCACGGGGTTCATCGTGCCGTACGACGTCCGGCCACCCGCGCAGCGTTCCCCCGCGGCGCGCGGGCGCCCTCGGCGTACGACGGCTACGGGACGGTGCCGCCGCCCGCGGCGCCCCCGCCGCCACCGGCCGCGGGAGGTGTCGACGACGGAGTCGAGCTCGGCGTCGGGGTCGGGGACGACGACGGCGTACCGCTGTCGCTCGGGCTCGGCGAGGCGCTCGGGCTCGACGACGACGGGCTCGGCGAGGCCGAGGTGGCGCTCGGCGAGGCCGACGTCGCGCTCGGGCTGACCGTCGGGCTGGCCGTCGGCATCGTGGTCGGGTCGGTGAACTGCTGCACGGGCGAGCCGTCGAGCGCCGCCTTCATGAAGGCGGTCCAGATGCGCGTCGGGAACGAGCCACCGGTCACCGAGTTCATGCCGCCGGTGCCCGACAGCGAGACCGGGTTCCCGTCGGCGCCGTCCTTGACGAACATGACGGCGGCGGCGAGGTCGGGTGTGTAGCCGGCGAACCAGGCGGACTTGTTCTCGTTCGTCGTGCCCGTCTTGCCCGCGGCGGGCCGGCCGAGCGCGAGCGCCGCGGTTCCGGTGCCGTCGCTGACGACCTTGCGCAGGGCGAAGGTGACGGTGTCGGCGGTGTCGGGCGTGAACGCCTGCTTCGGGGTCGGGTCGTACTTGAACAGGACCGCGCCGTTGGGGCCGGTGACCTCGGTGATCACCGTGGTCTGCACCTGCACGCCGTGGTTGGCGAACGTCGCGTACGCGCCGGCGACGTCGATCACGTGCGGCGAGGCGACGCCGAGCGCGACCGAGCGCACGGGGTCGAGCGCGGGCGTGCCCGACGGGATGCCGGCGCGCTCCGCGGCGTCGACGACGCGGTCGTAGCCGACCTGCTGGGAGAGCGCGACGTAGACGGAGTTGACCGACTTCTCGGTGCCCTTGAGCAGCGAGATCTGGCCCCACGACTCGTCGCCGTAGTTGTTGACCTTGTAGCCGTCGATGGTGACGCCGGTGTTGCCGTTCCACATCGAGTCCAGGCCGATGCCCGCCTCGATGCCCGCGGCGAGGGCGAACGGCTTGAACGTCGACCCGGCCTGGCCGATCGCCTGGGTCGCGTTGTTGACCGGGCTCGTGACGAAGTCGGGACCGCCGTACATCGCGACGACCTCGCCGGTCCCCGGCTTCACCGCCGCGAGACCGATGCGCAGGCCCTTCGTTCCGGTCTTGGGCATCTTGTCCTTGACCGCGGCGATGGCGGCCGACTGCGCCTTGGTGTCGAACGTCGAGATGACGCGCAGGCCGCCGCTGGCGATCTCGTCCTCGGAGATGCCGACCTGCAGCAGCGCGCGGCGCACCGAGTCGAGGAGGTAGCCGTTGGGGCCGGCGTAGCGGTTGACGTTCTTCTTGGCCTTGAACTTCGGGAAGACCGCGGACGCCTTCTGCTCGGGCGTGATCCAGCCCTGCGTGACCATGCCGTCGAGCACGTAGTTCCACCGGCCCTTGAGCCGGTCGAGGTGGGTGTCGGGGTTGTAGCCGGCGGGCGAGCGGATGATCGAGGCGAGAGCCGCGGCCTCGCCGACGGTCAGCTTCGAGACCGACTTGCCGAAGTACGCCTGCGACGCGGTCTGCACGCCGTAGGCACCGCGACCGAAGTAGATGGTGTTGAGGTAGTCGCCCAGGATCTCGTCCTTGGACACGCTCGTGTCGAGCTTCACCGCGAGGACGAGCTCCTGCAGCTTGCGCGAGAACGACCGCTCCTGCGTGAGGTAGGCGTTCTTCGCGTACTGCTGCGTGATCGTCGACCCGCCCTGCAGGTCGCCGCCCTGCAGGTTGTTGACGATCGCGCGGCCGATGCCGGTCGGCGAGAAGCCGCCCTCGTTGTAGAAGTCGCGGTCCTCCGCGGCGAGCACCGCGTGCTGGACGTCCTGGGGCACCTGGGTGAGCGGGACGCTGATGCGGTTGGACGAGCCGAGGCGGCCGAGCTCGGTTTTGCCGTTGCTCCAGTAGACGATCGTCGTCTGGGCGGTGGCGACGTCGTTGGGCTGCGGCACGGAGGTCGTGGCGACCAGGAAGGCGAAGGCGCCGACGCCGGCGACGACGAGCAGCCCGGCGATCGACAGCAGCTGGCGCCACGAGGGCAGCCAGTGCCGGATTCCGGTTCGTCCGCGGCGCGGGTAGTCGATCCTCAACGTGCTCGTCCTCAGGGTCGGCCTCGGGGGAAGGCTGGATCAGCGGTCGGCCGGGAGACGGTCCCGTCCGAGGTGTGCGACGTACGACGACGGTCCCAGGTTTCGTCCTGAACCTGTGAATCCGCGAGGTGTGGCGCCTCTCTCGTGTGCCCCGCGCGGGAGCGCGCCAACCCGGAGCGGCGCTGTGACCGTCGTCTCGCCGGTCGCGTGCCGACCGTCGCGTGGCGACGTAATCTCGTCGGATGGCTGCTCCCCGGTCGTCGAGCCACCGCGCCACCCGCATCCGCGGGGCACGGCCGGCCGAGCCCGCCCGGGTCGAGCTCGCCGCGCCGGAGGACGTCGCCGACCCCGCGCGGCCGCGCGCGGTGGTCGACCACGGGCTCGAGCGCCGCGCCGTGCTCGAGCGCATCGGGCGGGGCGACGCCTTCGCCCGCGAGGAGCACTGCGACGCCGACCCCTACCTGCTGCGCGCCGCCCGCCACCACGGCGAGGCCACCGAGCGGCCGTGCCCGCTGTGCCGCGAGGAGCTCGTCCACGTCACCTACGTGTTCGGCGACGAGCTCGGCCCGTTCTCCGGCCGGGTGAAGTCCTCGCCCGAGCTGCCGGTCATGGCCTACGAGCACGGCCACTTCCGCGTCTACGTCGTCGAGGTCTGCACCGGCTGCGCCTGGAACCACCTCACGATGTCCTACGTCCTCGGCGACGGCGTCCCCCGCCGCCCCCTGCGCAAGCCCGCCGACCTCCTGGACTAGAGGGGACCCCGGGCTCGCGGCGTGCGCGAGGCGCTCGCTCCGCGGCGGGCTCCTGTGCTTGCTCAGCCGCTTCGGTCTTGTGCGGTGCGCCGGAAACGCTGTGATCGCCTTCACACGGGCTCCCCGGCGCGTCATCCGGGGGCGACTTGCTCGCTGCCGTGCGTTCGCCTAGTGTTCGTCTCGCTATATCGGTTCGATACATCTACCGTACGTATCGACCGCACGCATCGAGGCGAGAGGAGGACCGGATGGCCGCGCGCAGCGCTCGCCGTACCAGTGTCCTCGAGCTCGCCGTCCTCGGTCTCCTGCACGAGACCCCCATGCACGGCTACGAGCTGCGCAAGCGGCTCTCCGGCGTCCTGGGCACCTTCCACGCGATCTCCTACGGCTCGCTCTACCCGTGCCTCAAGGACCTCGTCGCGCGGGGCTGGATCGTCGAGGACACCACCGCGACCGACGCCGTCCCCGCGCTCGGCAAGCGCGCGCGGATCGTCTACACGCTCACGGCCGAGGGCAAGGAGGCGTTCCAGGCGCTCATCGCCGACGCCGGCCCCGACACGTGGGAGGACGACCGCTTCGGCGTCCGTCTCGCCTTCTTCGGCCGTACCGAGGCGTCGGTCCGGCTGCGCATCCTCGAGGGGCGCCGCTCGCGCCTCGAGGAGCGGCTCGACGCGCTGCGCTCGTCGCTGTCGCGCACACGCGAGCGTCTCGACACCTACACCCTCGAGCTGCAGCAGCACGGGCTCGAGAGCGTCGAGCGCGAGGTCCGCTGGCTCGACGAGCTGATCGCGAGCGAGCGCGACCAGCCCGCACCGCCGTCCGAGAAGAAGAACTCCGGTGCCCCGTCGGGGCAGCCGGTGACCACACAGTCCGGGGCCGGGAACCACCCGTCCGCCCACGGTGTTTGAGAGAGGAATCCCGATGGGTTCGGTACGAGTAGCCATCGTCGGCGTGGGCAACTGCGCCTCGTCGCTGGTCCAGGGCGTCGAGTACTACAAGGACGCCGACCCGGCGGCCAAGGTCCCCGGCCTGATGCACGTCCAGTTCGGCCCCTACCACGTCTCCGACGTGGAGTTCGTCGCCGCGTTCGACGTCGACGGCAAGAAGGTCGGCCAGGACCTCGCCGACGCGATCCTCGCCAGCGAGAACAACACCATCAAGATCTGCGACGTGCCGCCGACCGGCATCGTCGTGCAGCGCGGCCACACGCTCGACGGCCTCGGCAAGTACTACCGCGAGATGGTGACCGAGTCCGACGAGACCCCGGTCGACGTCGTCGCCGCCCTGCGCGAGGCGGAGGTCGACGTCCTCGTCTGCTACCTCCCCGTGGGCTCGGAGGAGGCCGCCAAGTTCTACGCGCAGTGCGCGATCGACGCCGGCGTCGCCTTCGTCAACGCCCTGCCCGTCTTCATCGCCGGCACTCCCGAGTGGGCGAAGAAGTTCGAGGACGCCGGTGTGCCGATCGTCGGCGACGACATCAAGTCGCAGGTCGGCGCGACCATCACGCACCGCGTGCTCGCGAAGCTGTTCGAGGACCGCGGCGTCACCGTCGACCGGACCTACCAGCTCAACGTCGGCGGCAACATGGACTTCATGAACATGCTCGAGCGCGAGCGCCTGGAGTCCAAGAAGATCTCCAAGACCCAGTCGGTCACCTCGCAGCTGCGCGACGAGATCTCGCCCCGCAACGTGCACATCGGCCCGTCGGACTACGTCGCGTGGCTCGACGACCGCAAGTGGGCGTTCGTCCGCCTCGAGGGCCGCAACTTCGGCGACGTCCCGCTCTCGCTCGAGTACAAGCTCGAGGTGTGGGACTCCCCGAACTCCGCCGGCATCATCATCGATGCGATCCGCGCCGCGAAGATCGCCAAGGACCGCGGCATCGGCGGCCCGATCCTGTCGGCGTCGTCGTACTTCATGAAGAGCCCGCCGGTGCAGTACACCGACGAGCAGGCGAAGGCGGCCGTCGAGGCCTTCATCGCCGGCGAGGTCGAGCGTTAAGCGCTGACCACCTGCACGCCGCGAGGCCCGGCATCCCGCAAGGGATGCCGGGCCTCGCCGTGTCACCGGTGGGGTCCAGCCGTCGATGGGTGATGACGCCGCCTTCTAGCCCCGCCTCATCACCCGTCGACGGCGGAGTCCCGTCCGTGCGTGATGACGCCGCCTTCTAGCGCCGCGTGATCACGCGTCGACGGCGGAGGGGGCGGGGCTGGCGTAGCGTCGCGCGGGTGAGCGAGCGGGTGCGGCACGAGGGCGTGGGGCTGCGCGCGATCCTGCGGGTGCGCGGGTTCCGGCTGCTGCTCGGCACCCGGCTCGTCGGCCAGGGCGGCGACGGCCTGCTCGAGGCGGGGCTCGCGGCGTTCGTTCTGTTCTCCCCGACCAGCCAGCCGACGCCGGCCAAGGCGGCGATCGCGTTCTCGATCCTGCTCGTGCCCTACTCCCTCATCGGCCCGTTCGCCGGCGTCCTCATCGACCGGTGGCGGCGGCGCTGGGTGCTGCTGATCTCCAACTGCCTGCGCGCCGCGATGGTGGGCGTGCTCGCGCTCATCGTCGCCGGCGGCCACGACGACGCGCTGCTCGCGCTGTGGGTGCTGGCGCTGCTCGGCGTCAACCGGTTCGTCCTCGCGGCGCTGTCGGCGGGCCTGCCGCACGTCGTGGCGGGCCGCTACCTCGTCACCGGCAATGCCCTCGCCCCGACCGCGGGCACCGTCGCGTGGATGGTCGGCGGCCTCGGCGGGCTGCTGCTGCGCCACGCGGTCGGCGGCGGCGACACCGGCGCTGTCGTCGTGCTGGTCGCCGCGGTGCCGACCTACCTGCTCGCGGGCGCCGTCGCGTCGCGCCTCGCGCCTGACGAGCTCGGACCCGACGAGGCGACCGAGCGCGAGTCGGTGCGCCACATCGCGCGCGGCATGGTCGACGGGGTGCGCCACCTCGCGCAGCGCCGTCCCGCCGCACGCGCGATCGGCCTGGTCACCGTGCACCGCGCGATCTTCGGCGCGGCCACCCTGCTGACCCTGCTCCAGGCGCGCGAGGTGCTGCACCCCGGCGACGCCGACGGCGCGATCGCGGCGATCGGCATCACGAGCGTCGCCGCCGGCGCGGGCGCGTTCCTCGGCGCCGTCGTCACGCCGTGGCTCTCGCGCCACCTCGGCCCGGTGCCGTGGTCGGTGATCGCGCTCGTCGGCGGCGTCTGCCTCGGCGCAGTCGGCGTCGCGATGACCGACCTCACCGGGTTCGTCGTCCGCGGCCTGCTCCTCGGCTTCGCCGGGCAGGCGGTGAAGGTCTGCTCCGACACGATCGTGCAGGAGGACGTCGACGACGCCCACCGCGGTCGGGTCTTCTCCTGGTACGACGTCGCCGTCAACGTCGGCATCGTCTCGGGCGTGGTCCTCGCGACGGTCGCGCTGCAGACCGCGGTGCCCGAGGTCGGCATGGCCCTGGTCATGGCGGGCGTCGCCCTCGCGGCCGGGGTGTGGGCGCTCGTCCGCGAGCGCCAGGACCCGGCGTCGTCGTACGCCGAGGACCCGCTCGCCCTCGCCCACGGACGCTGACGTCTCTCGGGCTGGTCACGGTCGGCGGCCGACCCGGCGATGCGGCCCGAGGGCGCACTAGGCTGCCCGAGGCTGGCGCCCCGACGGAAGGCAACGAGATGTCCCTCGACAGCAATGGCAGCGCGGACGACGTCGAGGCCCTCAAGGCCCGCATCGCGACCCTCGAGGCCAAGGAGTCCGAGCTCGAGCAGCAGGCGAGCCGCCGCCGCTTCAGCGGCCGCGGCCTCACCGCCTGGGTGCTCGTGATCGTGGCGGCGCTGCTGTTCCCGCTGGCCCTCACCTCGTTCTGGGCGCAGAAGACGCTGCTCGACACCCAGCGCTACGTCGAGACCGTCGCCCCGCTGGCGAAGGACCCGACGATCCAGGACGCGGTCTCCACCCAGGTCTCGACCACGATCAACAACCAGATCGACTCCTCGGGCAAGGTCGAGGAGATCCTCGCCGACTTCCCGAAGCTGCAGCCGCTCGCCGGTCCGATCACCGCCGGCCTGCACAACCTCGTGAACACCACGGTCGACAAGGTCGTCACCAGCGACCAGTTCGCCGGGCTGTGGACCGAGGTGAACACCCGCGTGCAGCAGGGCATCGTCAAGGTGCTCTCCACGGAGAACTCCGACGGCCCGATCACGATCCAGGGCGACCAGGTCATCCTCGACACCGGCGACCTCATCAACGCGGTGAAGCAGCGCCTCGTCGACCGCGGGTTCACCTGGGCGCAGAACCTCCCCGTCCCGCCGGCCGTCGACCGGCAGATCGTGCTGCTCACGTCGCCCCAGCTCGCGCAGGCGCGGCTGGCCTACCAGATCGCCCAGCCGGTCTCGCAGTGGCTGATCTTCTTCGTGCTGCTGCTGTTCGTGGCCGCCGTGCTCGTCGCCGTACGCCGCGCCCGCATGGTCATCGCCGTCGGCGTCGCGATCATCCTCGGCGCTCTCGTCGTACGCCTCGCCCTGAGCTACGGATCCATGCAGCTCGAGCTGAACCTCTCGGGCACCACCTGGGCGATCGCGCAGAACGCCTTCGTGCAGATCCTGTCGCAGTACCTCGTCGTCGCGATCCGCGCGGCGTTCGTGCTCGGCCTCGTCCTCGCCGTCGTCGGCTGGTACCTCTCGGACACCAAGTCCGCGCAGGCATCCCGGGCCTACCTGTCGAAGGTGGTCAACGGTGCTGGCACCAGCGCGGGCGACACCGCGCTGGGCAAGGTGGGCGGCTGGTTCGCGCGCACCCGCACCTTCTGGCGCTTCGCCATCCCGGCGCTCGCCGTGCTGGTGCTGCTGTTCTCGACGCCGCTCACCGGCTCCACGATCCTGTGGACCACGCTCGTCGCGGTCATCGCGTTCGTGGTCCTCGAGATCCTCGTCGCCGCCGGTCGGGCCAACGCCGAGCTCGGCTCGTCGGACGCCGGCGACGCGGCCGTCGAGGCCGCGGAGAGCGTCGCCGCCTGACGGCCCCTGCACGCCGCAGCGCCCGTCGTCCCCGAGGGACGGCGGGCGCTGCACTGTTCACGGCACGCGGTGCCCTGCGTGAGTGGAAGGAATGTTGCTCTCTTAGCAACGAATGGCACATTCAGTGACTACGTCAGGGGGCGGGGAGGGCGACGACGCGGTTCTTGCCGGCGTGCTTGGCGGCGAACATGGCGTGGTCGGCCCGGGCGACGAGGTCGTCGACGGAGTCGGCCACGCTCGCGAGCGTGACGCCCGCCGACATCGTCACCTCGATCGACTGCCCTGCCACGTCGACCGGCACCGCAGCGCCCTCGAGGAGCGACGCCGCGAGCCGCTCGGCGCGCTCGAGGTCGCCGATGTTCTCGAGCACGACGAGGATCTCGTCGCCGCCGATGCGCCCGACGAGGTCGCCCTGGCGCAGCCGGCCCGTGAGCCGGTCTGCCACGGCCTGGAGCACCGCGTCGCCGGCGCGATGGCCGTGGGAGTCGTTGACGTCCTTGAAGTCGTCGACGTCGCAGAACACGACACCGGTCACGTGCCCGTGCGCGGCGGCGTCGCCGAGGGCGAGCGCGAGCCGGTCGAGGATCTCCGCGCGGTTGAGCAGCCCGGTGAGGACGTCGTGCATCGCACGGTGCTCGACCTCGCGCGCCACGACCTCTGCGTCGACGACGCGCAGCGCCATCACCTTTCCGACCGGGCCGTCCACGCGCGGGTCGACCCGGATCGCGACGTCGACCCAGTGGTAGACGCCGTCGCGGTCACGCCCGCGCCGACGTCGGCGCTCGGGCAGGCCGGGCTGCAGGCGGGCGGCGTCGGTCAGCATGACGGGTACGTCGTCGGGGTGGACGAACTCGGCCCGGTCGTGCCCGAGCCAGTCCTCGGGCGCCCAGCCGAGCGTGGCCGTGACCGACGGCGAGACCCAGACGATCC
>JBGAJT010000360.1:0-2599 GCA_044224785.1 Candidatus Nanopelagicales bacterium
TACCGCGACCTCTTCCTCAAGACCGGCGGCGCCCTCGAGGAGTCGATCGACCTGCTCGACCTCGAGCCCGCCTTCGGCTACCGGTTCCCCGACGGCACCACCGTCGACATGCCCGGCGTCGACTTCTCCGCCTGTGCCCGCGCGCTCGGCGACGCGCTCGGAGGCACCGCGGCCGACGACTGGAACGCGTTCATGCGGCGCGCTGCGCAGATCTGGCAGGTCACCCGGCGCCCGTTCCTCGAGTCGCCGCTCACCGGCGTCGGCGACCTGCTGCCGCTCGCGGGCAACCTGTCCGACGTCCGCACCGTCGCACCGTTCACCTCTCTGCGCTCGCTCGCCAAGAAGTACCTGCACGACCCGCGGCTGCGCATGCTCGTCGACCGCTACGCGACCTACACCGGGTCCGACCCCCGCCGCGCACCGGCCGCGCTCGCGACGGTGCCCTACGTCGAGCAGACCTTCGGCGCCTACCACGTGGGCGGCGGCGTACGCCGGCTCGCCGACGCCCTCCACGCGCGCACGCTCGAGCGCGGGATCGCCTACCGCTTCGACGCCGACGTCGCCGAGGTGCTGACCGCGGCCACCGGCGTCACCGGCGTGCGGCTGGCCGACGGCGAGGTGCTCGACGCCGACATCGTCGTCGCCAACGCCGACGCCACCCACCTCTACCGCGATCTCGTCCGCGACCCGCGCGCCGGAAAGGCCTTGTCGTCGTTGCGGAAGGCGACGCCGTCGCTCTCGGGCTTCGTCCTGCTGCTCGCCGTGCGCGGCCGCACCCCCGGCCTGCGCCACCACAACGTGTGGTTCCCGCAGGACTACGACGCCGAGTTCGACGCCATCTTCGGCCGCCGCGCGAAGCCCGTCGACGACCCGACCGTCTACGTCTGCGCGCCCGACGACGACAGGATGCGTCCCGACGCCGACCACGAGTCGTGGTTCGTCCTCGTGAACGCGCCGCGGCACGGCACGGCGGGCGAGGCCGGCACGATCGACTGGACCGCACCGGGTCTCGCGGACGCCTACCGCGACCGCGTGCTGGCCGTGATGGCGCAGCGCGGCTACGACGTCCGCGACCGGCTGCTCTGGTCGGAGATCCGCACGCCCGCCGACCTCGAGCGCGACACCCGCGCACCCGGCGGCGCGATCTACGGCACGTCGAGCAACGGCGCCCGCGCGGCGTTCCTCCGTCCGGCCAACCGTTCCCTGGTGCCCGGGCTGTTCCTCGTCGGCGGCTCCGCCCACCCCGGTGGCGGCCTGCCGCTCGTCGGCATGTCGGCCGACCTCGTCGCCGAGATGATCGGCCGCGCCTGACGTCGTAGCCGACAGGTGTTCCGCGGACCGTAAGGACTGCAGGCGCCGTCGCGGACGGCACTCGGGGTTCGATGGCTGCATGGCCGAGGACACGCAAGGACCGAGCGCCCGCCGGCACCGTCGAGGGCTGCTCGCCGGGGTCGGGGTGGCCGCCCTGGTCGCGCTCGTCGTGGGGCTCGTCGTGTTCCAGCCGTGGAAGCTGGTGGTCGACGAGGTCGTCGACGAGGCAGCACCGGCGGCCGCCTCCGCGCTTCCGTCTGTCAGCGCAGCCCCCTCCAGCAGCGTGCCGCCGTCCAGCACCGCGCCGCTGCCGAGCCCGGCGTCGCGCGCTCCTTCCGCTCCGGCGCAACCGACCGAGCCCCGGGTGATCGCCCGCGGCGAGCTCATCAGCCACGAGCACGCCACCACCGGGTCGGTGGTCGTGCTCGAGCTGGCCGACGGACGCCGGATCCTGCGGCTGCAGGACCTGCGCACCTCGAACGGGCCCGACGTGAAGGTGTGGCTCAGCGATGCAGTCGTCCTGCCGGGCTCGGACGGCTGGCGCATCTTCGACGACGGCGCCTACGCCGACCTCGGACAGCTCAAGGGCAACGTCGGCAACCAGAACTACGCCGTCCCCGCCGACGTCGACCTGACCGTCCTCACCAGCGTGTCCCTGTGGTGCGACCGGTTCGACGTGTCGTTCGGCGCCGCCGAGCTGCGCCCGGCCTGACCCGCCGTCGACGCAGGACCGAGCGCGCTACCAGCGCCGAGGGATGGGCCGCGTCGGGTCGAGGTGCACCCGCGGCTCGAGCTCGCGGAGGCCCATCTCGAGCTCGAGGTGCTGCTCCACCCGGTGGTCGCGCCAGTCCGAGCGCACCGACTCCTCGGTCCGCTCCCAGAAGCGCGGGATGAAGACGTACGCCGGCCACGCGAACAACACGGCCATCAGGAACGGGATGCCGTTGGCCGGCGGCGAGGTGGCGAAGGTCAGGTAGCCCCAGCACAGCACGGGTACGAGGAGCACCCCCGTGAGGGTCGACCTCAGCCAGAACGGAAGCCCCGCCACACCGCTGTCGTACGTGTCCACCATCCGAGCCATCGCGTCCCCCGACGTCGTGACGACCGAGCCCTCGACCGGAGGGTTCATGATCATCTTCTCGGCACCCGACAGCGTCAGCCCACACCCGGTCACCCGCTCAGCCCAGCCCCGACCCCGACCTCGTCCGGGGAAGGGGGTTTGAGCCCCCGGGTGCCGCGGCGGGATCAACCCACCACGGGGGGCCCGGGGGAGGCGCGGCGGGGGGGT
>JBGAJT010000360.1:2609-2879 GCA_044224785.1 Candidatus Nanopelagicales bacterium
GAGCAGCTGGACGAGGGCGATCGCCGCGACGCCGCAGGAGACGTAGGCACCGAGCGACGCCCACAGCATCGCCTCGGACGGGTAGATGCCGGCGGCGAGCAGGAACATCGCGACGACGATGACGCGCGTCGGCCGCTCCCCGATCGTCACGACGCCGATGTCGTCCATCCCCACCGCGGTCGCGCGCGCCCGCGCGTACTCCTGCGTCAGCACCAGGACGCCGGCGAGCACGCACGCCCACGTCGGGGCGCCGACGAACCACAGCGCGAG
>JBGAJT010000361.1:0-2877 GCA_044224785.1 Candidatus Nanopelagicales bacterium
TTCTACTCGCACATGACCAGCTGGGGCCTCGAGGTCGGCACGCACAACCCCGACGCGTTCCCCCGCCACCTCGTCGGTGTCGGGGCCCCCCGCCTCGACCACGCGCTGCTGTGGGTCAACGACGTCGCCGGCATCGAGAAGTTCTTCGTCGACTGCGTCGGCATGTGGGCCACCGAGCGGGTCCAGACCGGTCTCGAGGACGACGCCCACAAGATCGCGACGTGGCTGACGATCGGCGAGTCCAACCACGACATCGCCCTGCTCGAGGCGCCGGAGAACAAGATCCACCACTTCGCGTTCGAGATGCGCGGGTGGGACGACATCCTGCACGCGGCCGACATCTTCGCGATGGACGACGTTCCCGTCGACATCGGCCCGACCCGTCACGGCATCACCCGCGGAACGACGATCTACTTCTTCGACCCGTCGGGCAACCGCAACGAGACGTTCGCCGGCGGCTACCGCTGCTTCCGCGACCGCCCCACCGTCATCTGGACCCCCGACCAGCTCGGCAAGGCGATCTTCTACCACTCGCGCGAGCTGAACGAGCGCTTCCTCACCGTCGCGACCTGAGCCGACGCGACCTCGAGCAGGGCCCTGGCCGATCCGGCCGGGGCCCTGCTCCGTCGTGGGCCGGGATCCGCCGTGGGGGGCCGACGTAGCCCTAGGCTTCGCGCGTGCTGCTGACCGTCGCCGCGCTCGTCGCCGGTGTCGTGGTGCTCGCGCGCGCGGCCGACCTGTTCGTCGACGGCGCGTCCGCGCTCTCGACCCGGTTCGGCGTCTCCCCCGTCGTCGTCGGAGCGATCGTCATCGGCTTCGGCACGTCGGCGCCCGAGCTGCTCGTGTCGGGCATCGCTGCGGCCGAGGGCGCGGCCGACGTCGGCATCGGCAACATCGTGGGGTCCAACGTCGCGAACATGACCCTCGTGCTCGGCATCGCCGGCCTCATCGGTGCCGGCATCGCCGTGACGTCGTCGACGATCCGGCGCGAGGTGCCGCTCGCCATCGGCGCGACGGTCCTCTTCGGCTGGTTCCTCCAGGGCGGCCTGACCCGCGTCGAGGGCGTGATCCTGCTGCTGGCGCTCGCCGGTGCCCTCACGATCGTCGTCGTCGGCGGGCGCCGCGACGCCGCCGACCCGGTGCTCGCCCAGGCCGCTGACGCCGCGCCGCAGGAGCTCACCGGGACCGCGCGGCGCGACGGCATCGTCACGGCCGTCGGGCTCGTCGGCGTCGTCCTCGGGGCGCAGGCGCTGGTGTGGGGTGCCGAGCGCGCCGCCGAGTCCCTCGGCCTGTCCGGCGGCTTCGTCGGCATGACGCTGGTCGCCATCGGTACGTCGATGCCCGAGATCGTGACGTCGGCGAAGGCCGCTGCGCGCGGCAGCTCCGACCTGCTGATCGGCAACCTGCTCGGCTCCAACATGTTCAACGCCCTCGCGGTCGGCGGCGTCGTCGCCCTCCTGGCGCCTGGGCCGGTCGACGACCTGAAGCTCACGCAGGTCGGGGTCGGCGCGATGATCGTGTCGTCGCTGCTCGCGCTCGCGTTCATGCTCACGCGGCGCACCGTGAACCAGCTCGAGGCGGCGCTCCTGGTCGTCTTCTACGTGATGCTCCTGCCCTTCCTGCTCTGACCGGCCCTCCTGCGCGGACGCGCGCCCCCGCCGCGCGGTCCGATTCCTGCTGGGGCGCTGTCCGGGGGTGCCCGTAGAGTCGCCGCCGTGGCGCAGCAGACGGTGGCTCGGGCCGCGGGCATGTCCCGCCGCGGATGGATCCTCTTCGCGGCGATGGCCGTGATCTGGGGCGTGCCCTACCTGTTCATCAAGATCGCCGTCGCCGAGATCTCCCCCGCCACCGTCGTCGGTCTGCGCACCCTGTTCGGCGCCCTGGTCCTCGTTCCGCTGGCCATGCGCAGCGACGCGCTGCGCCCGGCGCTGCGCGCGTGGCCCTACGTCGTGGCCTTCGGCGTCATCGAGATGGGCATCCCCTGGCTGCTCCTCGGGCACGCCGAGACCCGCGTCGCGAGCGGCTTCGCCGGCCTGATGCTCGCCGCCGTCCCGATCGTCAGCACGGTGCTCTCCTTCGTGCTCGGCGACCGGCACGCGCTCGCCGGCGTACGCGTCCTCGGGCTGGCCACCGGCATCCTCGGCGTCGGCCTGCTGGTCGGGCTCGACTCGCTGTCGGGCCAGGTCGACCCGCTCAGCGTCGTCGAGCTGCTCATCGTGGCGGTCTGCTACGCCGTCGGCCCGGCGATCGCCTCGCGCAAGCTGGGCCACGTGCCGTCGATGGGCGTCATCGCCGTGTCGCTCGCGATCGTCGCCGTGCTCTACCTGCCGGTCACCGGGATGGGGCTCTCGGCCGGGCTGCCGTCGGTGAGCGTCATCGTCTCCGTCCTCGTCCTAGCCCTGATCTGCACGGCGCTGGCGTTCGTCCTGTTCTTCGAGCTCATCGGCGAGGCCGGCCCGGTCCGGGCCACGGTCATCACGTTCGTGAACCCGGCCGTCGCCGTCCTGCTCGGCCTGGTCGTGCTCTCCGAGCCGCTCACGTGGGGCATGGTCGTCGGGTTCCCGCTGGTCCTGCTCGGCTCCTACTGGGCCACCCGCGCGACCCGCTCCGAGGAGCCGGTCGACGCCCCCGCCGCGACCTCGTAGCGGGGTCGGGCGGCGCGCGGCGCCGCGCGCTGCCAGGATCGGGGCATGAGCCTCACCGGACCCTTCGTCATCGTGGCCGTCGACTCCGAGCCCGTGCACGGCCCGCACCCGACCTTCGCCCTGACCCCGGAGGAAGGCCGCGCCGACCGCGTACTTCCGCACCGGCGCCCGGAACTCCCCGAAGATCACCGTCCGCGCCCACTCCTGCAGGAAGTCGAAGTCGTTGGCTCGT
>JBGAJT010000362.1:0-2876 GCA_044224785.1 Candidatus Nanopelagicales bacterium
ATGAACATCCAGTCGGCGTTGTTGAGCGCCGCCGTGGCCGCCTCGTTGCGGTAGTAGTCGTCCACGCCCTGGGTGCCGGTGACGAAGGCGCCGTTGTACTTGCGCGCCCGCCGGTAGCCCGCCTCGATGAAGCCGCCGCTGGTGCCGTTCATCAGGCTCCAGGCCTCGTCGATGAGCACCAGGGTGCGCTCGCGGCCACGGGCACCGGCCGCGGGCACCGCGATCTGCCCGGCATCGGACAGGGCCAGGCGGAAGGCCGGCGCCTTGGCCTCGCCGTCGCCGATGATCCAGACCTCGCGGGAGGCCTGCACCGCGGGGAACGTCAACGTGATGCGCACCGGCGGCGGCTTGGGGGAGCCGTGGACGCCGACGACCCACCGCTGGGTCTCGTGCACCGCCGGCGCCTGCGGGAACAGGCTGTTGATGTGGGCGTCGGGGCCCATCCCGAGCAGCGTGACGTCGAACGACGGCACCTCGGCGTGGTCCTCGGGCCGGCTGTGCCGCTTGAGCTCCGCGGCGTACAGCGCGGCGGCCTCGTCGGCGGACAGTCCCGAGTCGGTCGACGGCATCGGGTGGACGTGCTCGGGGCGCAGCGGCACGTGGTCGAGGAGGGCCTCGCGCGCCTGCTTCTCGTTGCGGTCGGGGTCGTCGGACGCGACGTAGCGGTCGTCGCCCCACCAGACGTGCACGGTCGACCAGTCGATCGAGTCGCGCGAGGGCGACGCGTTGAGGACGGCGAGCACCTTGATGCCGTCGGTGCCGCCGGTGAGCGACACGTGGGCGGCACCGCGGGCGCTCTGCGAGTCGACGATGCGCGTCACGAGCCGCGCGGCGACGGCGTCGGCGAGCAGGTCCCGGTCCTTGTGGACGACCACCTCGGGGGTGCTCATGCGCTGCCTCCGCGGCGACGGCGCGGCGCGGACTTCGCGGCCGCGGAGCTCGTGCTGGCCGCGCGGGTCTTCGCGGCCGGCTTCTTCGCGGCCGGCTTCTTCGCGGCGGCCCTCTTCGTCGTCGTGGCCTTCGTCCGGGCGGTTGCTGCGCTGGTCCGGCGTGCCGCGCGGTCGGCCTCGGGGTCCAGGCCGTCGGTGACGTCGATGCCGTCCTGGTGCGACGGGCCCTTCGACCGCGGCGCGTGGGTGTGGCCGCCCTGCGTGGGCCAGCCGGCCAGGTGCGGGAGCTCCTCGAGGGTCTCGCCGTAGATCTCGTCGGGGTCGAGCCGGCGCAGCTCCTCGGCGATGATGCCGTCGGTCGTGCGGCGGTGCAGCGCCGCCTCGCGCGGCGGGAAGCCCGGTCGGGTCATGCGGGCGATGCGGCCGTCGGGACGGCTGATGGTGATGTCGCCGGTCTCGGTGGTGAGGGTGACGCCGGTGATCCCCGGGCCGCGGCTGGTGTGCATCACGACGTCGACGCCGAGGTTGCGCTGCAGCCACGCCGCCAGCAGCATCGCCGAGGGGTTGCTCCGCTGCGCGGACACCGCCGCGCCCGTGACCGCGCCGAAGGGCTGGTCGAGCGACGAGGCGATGAGCGCACGCCACGGGGTGATCCGGGTCCACGCCAGATCGGTGTCGCCCGCGCGGTAGCCGAGCCGGTTCTGCTCGAGCACCTTCATCGGCCGGCCGGACTCGAACGAGTCGGTGATCCGGCGCTGCGCGAGACGGCCGACGGGGTCGTCAGCAGGCACCTCGGGCGCCGCACCGGGCCACCAGACGACGACGGGCGCATCGGGCACGAGCAGCGGCAGCACAACAGAGGCGACGTGGTGCGCCAGCGGGCCGCGCAGGCGCAGCTCGACCACCTCGCCGAGCCCGTCGGCACCGCCGACGCTCACCTCCGCGTCGAGGCGGGCGGTGCCGCGACCGGGCCGGGGGATCGCGACCAGGATGCGGCTCGGGTGCTCGCGCGCCGCCTCCGCGGCCGCGCGCACCGCGTCGGCCTGCGAGGTCTCGTCGGCGACGATGACGAGGGTGAGGACGCGGCCGACGGCGCTCGATCCCTGCCGGAACCGCTCCGCGGAGATCGCGGTGCTGACGGCTGCTGCCGTGGTGTCGTCGAGCCGGACGCTCATGGCCGCCTCCAAGCGCGACCGTCGCGCGCCAGCATCTCGTGCGACCCGGCCGGGCCCCACGTCCCGGACTCGTACTGCTCCGGCTGCCCGCGCGACGCCCAGTGCTCGAGGATCGGGTCGAGGACCTTCCAGCCGAGCTCGACCTCCTCGTGCCGCGGGAACAGCGGCGGATCGCCGAGCAGGACGTCGAGGATCAGCCGCTCGTAGGCCTCGGGGCTGGACTCGGTGAAGGAGTCGCCGTACGCGAAGTCCATGTTGACGTCGCGGACCTCCATCTGGGTGCCGGGCACCTTCGAGCCGAAGCGCATCGTGACGCCCTCGTCGGGCTGGATCCGGACGACGAAGGCGTTCTGCCCGAGCTCCTCGGTGTCGGTCGCGTTGAACGGCAGGTGCGGCGCCCGCTTGAACACCACGGCGAGCTCGGTGACGCGACGGCCCAGCCGCTTGCCGGTGCGCAGGTAGAACGGCACGCCCGCCCAGCGGCGGGTGTCGATCTCGAGCTTGATGGCGGCGAAGGTCTC
This sequence comes from Candidatus Nanopelagicales bacterium, assembly GCA_044224785.1. GTDB lineage: Bacteria > Actinomycetota > Actinomycetes > S36-B12 > CAIYMF01 > Longivirga. The sequence goes on from JBGAJT010000362.1 coordinate 2,587, forward strand.
GGTGGTCGACGTCGGCGAGATGCCCTGCTCCTCGAGGAAGCCGATGACCGGCGCGCCGCCCTGCCAGCCGGCCGCGTACTGCCCGCGCGAGGTGTGCCGGTCGAGGTCCTTCGGCAGCACGAGGGCCGTGAGGACCTTCTCCTTCTCGATGCGGACGTCGTTCGCGGAGAACGACAGCGGCTCCTCCATCGCGGTGAGCGCGAGCAGCTGCAGCAGGTGGTTCTGGATGACGTCGCGAGCGGCACCGATGCCGTCGTAGTAGCCCGCGCGCCCGCCGATGCCGATGTCCT
>JBGAJT010000363.1:0-2871 GCA_044224785.1 Candidatus Nanopelagicales bacterium
CGGGGCCCACGCGGATGGCGAGCGAGGCGCCGTCGAGCTCGTCGCGCGCGCGGGCCGAGAGGGGCAGCTTCGCCGCCTCACGCTCGGCCTTGCTGCACAGCGCGGCGAGGCGCTGCTCGACCGCCTCGCGCGCCCCCGTGTCGCTGATCGCGGAGATCGCCGCGCCCATGTCGGCGGCGCTGACGTCCCGCTGCTTCCAGACGCGCGCGACCGCGCGCTTGCCAGCGCCGCGCAGGCTCGGCAGCGCGTGGCGCAGCACGCCCGAGCTCTTGCCGGCGAGCAGGTCGCTGCCCTGTGGCCGCCCCGACTCCGCCGCGGTGCCGAACACGCCGAGCAGATCGTCGCGCAGCTGGAAGGCCACGCCGAGCGGGATGCCGAAGGCGCTGAGTTGATCGAGGTGCGCGTCGTCCGCTCCCGCGGCGGCGGCGCCGATGTGCAGGGGGCGTTCGACGGTGTACTTCGCCGATTTGTACCGCGCCACCTGTAACGCGCTGTCGAGGCTGTAGTCGCCACGCACCTGTTCGAGCAGGTCGAGGTACTGCCCGGCCATCAGCTCGGTGCGCATGAGGTCGTAGACCGGCTTTCCGCGCATCACCGACCGCGGCGGCAGGCCGCACGACATGAGCATCTCGTCGGCCCACGACAGGCACAGGTCGCCGAGGAGGATCGCGGCGCCGACGCCGAACATCTCGGACGAGCCGAGCCACTCGTTGCCCCGGTGGAGCGTGGCGAAGCGGCGGTGCGCGGCCGGCATGCCGCGGCGGGTGTCGCTGCCGTCCATGACGTCGTCGTGGATGAGGGCGCAGGCCTGCAGCAGCTCGAGCGACGTGGCGACGGAGATCGCCTCCTCGCAGTCGGCGCCGCCGGCACCGCGCCAGCCCCAGTAGGCGAAGGCGGGGCGCAGCCGCTTGCCGCCGCGCAGCAGGTCGGTGAGCGACTCGGCCAGCGGCGCGAGGTCGGGGCTGACGTCGTCGAGCAGGGCGACCTGGTGGGCCAGGAAGTCGTCGAGCCGCTTCTGCACGCGGACCCGCAGGTCCTCGGCGTCCAGCGGCGACACGGCGCCCGACGAGGTCATACCGGAAGGGTATTGCGCTCGTCGCCGAGGGGCATCCGGAGCGTCCGGCGGCGCCTTGTCGCGAAGCGGTCGCGGGTGTCCGCCCACCATGCGGACGCTCCGGAGCGGCGCGTGCGGCGCTTCCTATCCTCGACGCATGGCTTCCGCGTACCGACCCTCCTCGGCCGCGACCGTGAGCGAGCTCCTGGCGCACGGCGGCCACTCGTTCTCGTTCGAGTTCTTCCCGCCGAAGACCGACGACGGCGAGCGCGCGCTGTTCCACGCCATCCGCGAGCTCGAGGGCCTGCGGCCGACGTTCGTGTCGGTCACCTACGGCGCCGGCGGCACGACGCGCGACCGCACGGTGCGCATCACCGAGCGCATCGCCGAGGAGACGACGCTGCTCCCGGTCGCGCACCTCACCTGCGTCGGCGCGAGCGTGGCCGACCTCCGCGGCGTCATCGGTCAGTACGCCGCGGCCGGGATCCGCAACGTGCTCGCGCTGCGCGGCGACCCGCCCGGCGGCCCCGGTACGCCGTGGGTGCAGCACGAGGGCGGGCTCGAGCACGCCGACGAGCTCGTGGCGCTCGTGCGGTCGCTCGGCGACTTCTCGGTCGGCGTGGCCGCGTTCCCGGAGGGGCACCCGGAGTCGTCGTCGCTCGAGCAGGACGCGCGCGTGCTGCTCGCCAAGCAGGAGGCCGGCGCGGAGTTCGCCGTCACCCAGCTGTTCTTCCGGGCCGAGCACTACGTCGAGCTCGTCGACCGCGCTCGTGCTCTCGGCGTCACGATGCCGATCGTCCCCGGTGTCATGCCGATCACGAACATCGCGCAGGTCGAGCGGTTCGCGGTCCTGTCGGGCGCTGCGCTGCCCGACGACTTCGTCGCGCGGTTCGACGCGGTCGCCGCCGACCCCGCCGGTGTGCACGCCGTCGGCGTCGAGGTCGCGAGCGAGTTCGCCTCCGAGCTGCTCGACCGCGGCGCACCGGGCCTGCACTTCTTCACCCTCAACCGCTCGACCTCCACGCGCGAGGTCTACGAGAACCTCGGCCTCGCCGCCCTCGCCTGACCTCCTGCGCACGGCTCCCGAGCACGGAAGGGCGCCGCGCGTCGCCGTGGCGTGCCGCCGCTGAGACTCAGGCGGCGGGCCGTTCATGCGGCGTGGCACCGAGGAGGAGGCTTCCCGTCGACGCCAGGAGCCGGTCAGGGCGGCTCAGGCGCTCGCGTCTGGCCGATGGCGTCACGAACGGCGTCGTCGAGACCGCGCACGCAGCTGAGCGACTCGTCCACGGCGACGAAGCCGAGAGTCTCGTAGAGCCGGCGGCCGGCCGGCGTCCCGAGCAGCACCGAGCGGTCCACCGACCCGTCCCACTCGGAGTGGAGCGCCTGCGAGAGCAGGGCCCGGCCTGCGCCCCGGCCTTGGAACTCCGCCGGCGTCATCATCTCCATGACGCCGAGGCACGTCCCGACGCGCGTCAACCACACGGTGCTCACCGGTCGGTCGCCGTCGTGAGCCAGCCACACCGAGGCACGCTCTTCGAACGCGGCCGCGCCGATGCTGGAGGACAGGAAGTGGCGGGGGACCTGGTGCGCAGCAGCCGTCAGGTCAAGCGCCGCGTCGAGGTCCTCCTCGGTGGTGCACCTGCGGACGTGGAACGGGCCACCCGGCGGTTGCGGACGGGTCCGGCTGCACATCACCGGTTCCAGGACGGGGGTGACGTCGAAGCCGACGTCGACCAGCGCGTGACGGGACTCCGCGGAGATCGTCTTCGAGGTGAACACGAGCGCGGGCTGCTGCGCGCCGAGAGCCGCGACGAGCT
>JBGAJT010000364.1:0-2868 GCA_044224785.1 Candidatus Nanopelagicales bacterium
GTCCTCGCGCGCCCCGGCACTCGACGTGTGGCCTGGACCGTCGACGCGGATGCCGACGTGGTGGGTGAGCCTCGCTACCCCGCGACCGTACCTGGGCCGCATCGAACCGCTCGAGCTCGACCTGCCCTGCCCACCACCGTTCTGAACGAGGGCGGCGTGCCGTCCCCCTGACGCGCCGCCCGCGTCCGGATGCGTGCCGGCCGACCCCGCCTAGGGTGGACGGCATGGGAGCGGAGATCGTCGAAACCGGATCGCGCTGGAAGAAGTCCGCGCGGATCACCATCGACGTGCCGGCCGCCGAGGTCTTCGACGTCCTGACCGACCCGCGTCGCCACCCCGACTTCGACGGCTCGGGCACGGTGCTGGAGTCGGTGTCGGGCCCGAGCCGGCTCACGATGGGTTCGCGGTTCGGGATGAGCATGCACCTCAAGGTGCCGTACCGGATCGGCAACGAGGTCGTGGAGTTCGAGCCCGACCGGCGGATCGCCTGGTGCCACTTCTACAAGCACCGGTGGCGCTACGAGCTCGAGCCGGTCGACGCGTCGACCACCGTGGTGACCGAGACCTTCGACGGGAGCACGGCGCTGTTCCCGCCGGGGCTGTACGCGCTCAACGCCTACGAGAACAACCAGCAGGCCGTGGTGCGCACGCTCGAGCGCCTCAAGCAGCTCCTGGAGACCCCGGCGGCCTGAGCCGAGGAGGCTGCCCGGAGGCCCGTCGAGCGCGCGCGTGTCGTCGCGCCGCGCGCCCGCTAGGGTCCAACAGAGGCTCAGGGAGGGGCGCGATGCACTTCAAGCTGATCGTCGCCGTCGTCGAGGACGCCGATACCGACGCGATCGTGGCTGCGGCGCGCAGCGCGGGCGCCACCGGCGTCACCGTGATCAACCAGGCCCGCGGCGAGGGGTACGTGTCCGACCGCGGCTACTTCGGCCTCGACGTCGGCGGAGGCCGCGACGTCGTCCTGCTCCTGGTCGAGGAGCACCTCTCGCGCCCCATCCTCGAGTCCGTAGGCCGGGCCGGCCGTTTCGACTCGACCCCGGGCGCCGGGATCGCCTTCCAGCTCGACGTGGAGGACGTCATCGGCGCCGTCAGCCAGGAGCGGCTGCTGCAGTCGCGGATCGAGGAGGAGCTGTGAGCGCGGACCGGGTCGTCGTGCACGTGCGCGACGTCATGAAGACCCAGGTCGACATCGTCGACCGACTGACCACCGTCGCCGACGCGCTGCGCCACATGAAGCACGTCGAGACCAAATGCCTCCTCGTCGACAAGCGCAACGACGACGACGAGTACGGCATCGTCCTGGTCGCCGACATCGCCCGCCAGGTGCTGGCGAAGGACCGCGCGCCCGACCGCGTCCACGTCTACGAGATCATGTCCAAGCCCGTGCTGTCGGTGGACCCCGACATGGACATCCGCTACTGCGCCAGGCTGTTCGCGAAGTTCGGGCTGTCGCGCGCGCCCGTCGTCGAGGACCGGCGGATCATCGGCATCGTCTCGTTCACCGACATGGTGCTGCGCGGTCTGTACCGGGAGCTCTGACCGGGTGGGGGTGTCGGCGGAGATCCTGCAGCTGGGGGCGATCCTGCTGGCCGCTGCGGCCGCGGGGTGGCTGGCCCGCCGGCTGTCCCTGCCCGCCGTGCTCGGCTTCCTCGGCGTCGGGATCGTGGTGTCGCCCTTCACCCCCGGCTACGTCGCGTCCCGCGAGAACCTCGAGCTGCTCGCGGAGTTCGGCGTCGTCCTGCTGCTGTTCGAGGTCGGCATCGAGATCAACCTGCGGAGGGTCCGCCACGAGCAGCGGGCCCTGCTGGTCGCTGTTCCTGCGCAGGTGGTGCTCACGACGCTGCTCACCGCCGGGCTGTTCACCTGGGCGGGGCTCCCGTTCACGACGTCGCTCGTCCTCGGGCTCGCCGTCGCGCTGTCGTCGAGCGTCGTCATCGTCAACATCGTGCGCAGCCGCAAGCGCCGCACCGACCGCGCCACCGAGTCGGCGATGCTCACCTGGAGCGTGCTGCAGGACATCTGCGGCGTCGTGCTCGCGGCGCTGCTGCTCTCGGTGGCCGGCGTCTCCGACCGCCCGCCGGCGCTCGCGATCCTGGGGCTGGTCGGGTTCCTCGTCGTCGCTGCCGGAGCGGCCTGGCTGCTGCCGCGCGCGCTGCGCCGCGTGGGCTCCGAGCCCGACCTGTTCCTCATCGTGTCGATCGGCCTCGGTCTGGCGCTGGCCGGTCTCGGCGCCGCGGTGTTCGGGCTCCCAGCGGCGCTGGCGGCGTTCATCGCCGGCCTCGCCGTGGCCGAGTCGCCCGAGTCGGTGACGGCGAGGCGGCAGATGGTGCCCTTCCGCGACGTGTTCGCGGTCCTCTTCTTCGTCTCCGTCGGCACCCTCATCAACCCGCAGGCGGTGCTCGGCGGGCTGCCGTGGCTGGGCCTGGTGCTCGTGGCCGTCCTGGTCGGCAAGGTGCTCGTCACCGGCATCGCGGGTCGGCTCGCAGGGGTCGGGCGGCCGTGGCAGCTCGCCGTCGGCACCGGGCAGATCGGCGAGCTCAGCTTCGTCCTGACGTCGCTGCTCGTGTCGGCCGGGCTGCTCGACACCGAGATCTACTCCGCGGTGCTCACCGCGGTCGTCATCAGCATCGCCATCTCGACCGTCGTGGTGCGACTGCACTGGACGCGGTCGCCAGCTCCCGCGGTCCTCTAGGCCGTCGGCGCGGTGGTGAGCTCGCCGGCGCCGAGGCGCGGCTTCATGCCGTGCTGCGCGTACAGCTCGACGAGCTCGTCCGCCGGCATCCGCTCGGCGAGCTCGGTGAACCCGACGAGGTCGGCGAACAGGACGGTCGCTTCGGCGAACTCGTCGGCGATGACCTCCTCCCGCTC
>JBGAJT010000365.1:0-2861 GCA_044224785.1 Candidatus Nanopelagicales bacterium
GACGACGACAGCCCCGCCCCCATCGGCCCGCTCGAACTCACCGCCACGTCCAACGCCCCGACCACTCCGCATCCACACCGCCGCGCCGCGTCCCCCCCCCCCCCCCCCCCCCCCCCCCACCCCCCCCCCACCCCCCCCCCCCCCCCCACCGGGGGTGGGGGGGGCTGCGCCCCCCCGCCCCCCCCCACACGCCTGTGGCATCCGGGGATGGTCGACCCGGACGGTCGAGTGCGGCGCGGTGGTCGGGCCGGGTACGCCGAAGCCCCGCCCACCGAGCGGTGGACGGGGCCGGAGGCGTGCGGGCTACTGGTCGCGGAGCTTGGCCAGCGCCTCGTTGAGGATGGCCTCGCCGTCGGCGTCGCTGCGCCGCTCCTTCACGTAGGCCAGGTGGGTCTTGTACGGCTCGATCTTGGGGGCCGCGGGCGGGTTGTCGCGGTCCTGGCCGGCCGGGAGGCCGCAGCGCGGGCAGTCCCAGGTCTCGGGGACGGCCGCCTCGGTGGCGAACGACGGGCGCGTCTCGTGCCCGTTGGCGCACCAGAAGACCACCCGGTGACGGGGGGCGGAGTCGCCGCGCTCGGCCTCGCCCATGGGGCCGGCACCGACACGGCTGCCACGGATCGCACTACCACTGGCCACGGGGCTGCCTCTTTCGCGAAAGGGTCGGGAGCGGGATCGGAACGGGGATCAGGTGCCCTTGAGGAGCAGGCCCAGGCCGACGATGAGCGCGGCCCACACGATGCCCAGCCCGATGGTGATGCGGTCCAGGTTGCGCTCGGCAGTGCTCGAGCCGCCGAAGGACGAGGAGATGCCGCCGCCGAACATGTCGGACAGGCCGCTGCCCTTCCCCTTGTGCAGCAGCACCAGGAGGATCAGCAGCGCGCTGATGATGATGAGCGCGACCTCGAACGCGATGACCACGGACTCTCCCCTCGGGCGTGCCGGACCGGCACGTCGGACCAGGATAGGCGACGGACGCCCCGGAGCGGCGCACGGGCGCCGTCCGGAGCGTCCGGACGCAGGACGGACCTCCGGCTGCGAGCAGCCGGCTCAGGCCTCGGCGGCGGGGTGCAGGCGGAACCGGACGATCGCGACGAACTCGTCGGGATCGAGCGAGGCACCGCCCACGAGGGCGCCGTCGACGTCGGGCTGGGCCATGATCGCCGCGACGTTGGAGGCCTTCACCGAGCCGCCGTAGAGCACGCGGACGCCGTCGGCCAGGTCGCCGGAGTAGAGCTCGGCCAGGCGGGTGCGGATCGCTCCGCAGACCTCCTGGGCGTCGTCGGGCGTCGCCACCTCGCCGGTGCCGATGGCCCACACGGGCTCGTAGGCCACGACGATGCTGCGCGCCTTGTCGGCCTTGAGGCCGGCCAGCGCGCCGTCGAGCTGCGCGAGCGTGTGCTCGACGTGGGTGCCGGCCTTGCGGATCTCGAGGCCCTCGCCCACGCAGAGGATCGGCGTGAGGTTGTTGCGGTACGCCGCCTGCACCTTCGAGGCCACGACCTCGTCGGTCTCGGCGTGGTACTCGCGGCGCTCGGAGTGGCCGACCACGGCGTAGGTGCAGCCGAGCTTCTCGAGCATCGGGCCGCTGATCTCACCGGTGTAGGCACCCTTGTCGAAGGCCGAGAGGTCCTGCGCGCCGTAGTGGATGTCGAGCTTGTCGGCGTCGATCAGGGTCTGCACCGACCGGATGTCGGTGTAGGGCGGGAGCACCGCCACCTCGCAGGCCTTGAGGTCGTCGTCGTTGAGCGCGAAGGCGAGCTTCTGCACGACGGCGATGGCCTCGAGGTGGTTGAGGTTCATCTTCCAGTTGCCGGCCATGAGCGGGAGCCGGGCGGACTGCGCTGCCATGTGTTCAGTCCTCCAGGACCGCGATGCCGGGCAGGGTGCGTCCCTCGAGGAACTCGAGCGAGGCGCCACCGCCGGTGGAGATGTGGGAGAAGCCGTCCTCGGGGATCCCGAGCAGACGGACGGCCGCCGCGGAGTCGCCGCCGCCGACGACGGTGAGGCCGTCGACCTGCGTGATCGCCTCGGCCACCGCGCGGGTGCCCTCGGCGTACGGCGCCATCTCGAACACGCCCATCGGGCCGTTCCAGACGACGGTGCGGCAGTCGGCGAGCGTGTCGGCGAACAGGGCGCGGCTGTTGGGGCCGATGTCCAGGCCCATCCAGCCGTCCTCGATGTCGTCGACCGTCACGACCTTGTGCTCGGCGTCGGCCGAGAACGCGGTGGCGACGACGACGTCGACCGGGAGCACGAGGTCGACCCCGCGCTTCTCGGCGTCGGCGATGAGGCCCTTCACGGTGTCGACCTGGTCGGCCTCGAGGAGCGAGGAGCCGACGTTCTTGCCGAGCGCGGCGAGGAACGTGAAGCACATGCCGCCGCCGATGAGCAGCCGGTCGACGCTCTGCAGCAGGTTGGTGATGACGCCCAGCTTGTCGCTGACCTTCGAGCCGCCGAGGACGACGGCGTAGGGCCGGTCGGGGTCGCTGAGCACCTTCTGGAAGACCTGCACCTCGGCGAGGACCAGGCGCCCCGCGGCGTGCGGCAGGAGCGTCGCGACGTCGGACACGCTGGCCTGCTTGCGGTGCACGACGCCGAAGCCGTCGCTCACGAACAGGTCGGCCAGCGAGGCGAGCTCGGCCGCGAGCTCGGCGCGCTGCGCGTCGTCCTTGCTGTCCTCGCGCTTGTCGTAGCGGACGTTCTCGAGCAGGACGACGTCGCCGTCGGCCATGTCCGCGACGATCGCGCGGGCCGAGGGCCCGGTGACGTCGCCCGCGAGCGCGACAGGGGCGCCGAGGAGCTCGGCGAGGCGCTGCGCGACGGGTGCGAGGGAGAGCTCGGGCTTGGCCTCGCGCTTGGGA
>JBGAJT010000366.1:0-2819 GCA_044224785.1 Candidatus Nanopelagicales bacterium
CCGGGCTCCCCCTCGGCACCGTTGACGACGACGGTGCCGCCGCCGGGGTGCGCGAGGACGGAGCGCCACATCGCCGCGGTCGGGAAGTGCCCGCCGCCACGACCGGTGAGCTCCACCTGCGCCAGCTCGTCGATCAGGGCGAGACCGTCGGCGCCGCTGAAGACGGGACGGGGGCCGTGCTCGTCGCGGTGCGCGGCGAGGTCCTGCCGCACCACGCCGGTGAGCGACTCGGTGCCGTGCGTCGGGACGACGGCCACGGTGTCGAGCAGCCGCACGGTGCCCTCCATGGCGGAGGGGTGCAGGTAGGCGGTCATCGCGCGGCCCTCGCAGCCCGGCGTCCGACCGGCAGGCGATGGGCACCCCGCAGCTCGGTGGCGGTCACCGACCCGAACTCCTTCGCCTCGGACCGGTGCGTCGTGGAGACGTAGCGGCTCACCGCGACGCCGACCACGAGACCGCCGGTCAGCACGTACATCGCGACGATCACCGGGGTGTCGATGCCGGCGAGGATGCCGTGCGCCCAGACCAGGGCGAGCGAGACGATCGCGACCTTGTGCACCGGCCACCACACGCGGCGCGAGACGCGTCCGGCGAGCGCCGCCGTGATGCCGGCAGCGAGACCCGCGTAGAGCCCGATGACGCCGAGCGTGACCGGCAGCGGCCGGTAGGTCGCACCCATCGGGACGAACGAGCCCCACCAGCCGACACCCGCGTACTTGTCCGTCGCGAGGACGACGATGTGCAGCACCGTGAACACGAGCGTGAAGACCGAGAGGCTCACGTGCACGCGGATGCGGACCGCCGAGCTCGGCCGGCGCCACTGCGCGCGGCGCGGGTGCGAGAGCAGCAGCCCGAGCAGGCTCAGCGCGACGAGCAGCAGGTAGGACGTGATGCCTGCCGCGCGACCGAGGATCCACGGCGCCATGCGGTCGCCGGCGATCGCGGTGATCGTGCGACCGACCAGCCAGCTCGTGACGACGGCGCTGACGGTGACGATCACCACGAGGCCGACGCCGGAGGCGGCGGTACGGACGGGGTCACGCGACACGGGACACCTGCCAGTCGACGTAGGGACGCATCGCGCGGCTGACGCCGACGTAGCCGCGGGCGTCGATCCAGAGCGCGGCGAGGCCGCGATCGTCGGCCGCGGCACGGATGCCGGCGCGACCGACCACGAACAGGGACTTGCTCCAGACCTCGCACGTCGCCGGGTCGGACCCGACGACGGTGACCGAGACGAGGTCGGACTCGGCGCTGCGACCGGTGCGCGGGTCGACGAGGTGGTGCACCTGCGTCCCGCCCGCGGTCCAGCTCCGGAGCCGAATCGACGACGTCGCGCAGGCGCGGTCGACGAGACGCAGCACAGCGGCGGGATCGCCTGTGCCGGAAGGGCTCTCGACGCCGACCATCCAGCCGGTGCCGTCGGGTCCGCCACCGAGGGCCATCAGGTCGCCGCCGGCCTCGACCAGCGCGGCCTCGCCCGCGTCGCGCAGCTGCGACGACGCCCAGGACATGGCGAGGCCCTTGCCGATGCCGCCGAGGTCGACGGGCTCGGGGCCGACGGCGACCTCGAGGGAAGCCTCGTCGAACGACGGCTTCCACCGACGACGGGTGCGGCGCCGGGGCGCGGCCTCCGCGGTCGGCAGGTCGATGGAGCGGTCGGCGAAGGGCAACGACATGTCGTAGCCGTACGCGGTGAGCGTGCGCAGGACGCGCGGGTCGAACAGCCCGTCGGTGGCGACGTACGCGTCGTACGCCGCACACAGCGCGTCGAAGCACTCGCGCGCCACGACGGTGCGGCGCTTGCCCGCAGCGTTGGCACGCATGAGGTCGCTCTCCGGGTCGAACCGGGTGCACGTACGTGCCACGGCCTCGACGACGTCGCGGGCCGTCCGGGCCTGGGCGGTGGCCCCCTCGCGGGGAGCCACCACCCAGAACCGGACGTCGGAGGCCATCGAGCGGAACTCGACCGTCAGGTCGGCGCTCCGGCCGGCGACCGCCTCCGCGCTCACGGGGTTCACTTCGCCCCGGAGGCGCCCGTGCTGGTCTGCGTCGTCGGCGCGGGCTTGGGTGCCGTGACGGTCACGGTCGAGCCGCCCGAGGACGCGTGGGAGGTCGACGACTTCTTCTTGGTCGACGAGCCCGAGGACGAGGACGACTTCTTGGTCCACGTCGACGAGCCCGACGAGCCGCCGGCCTTCGCCTTGCCGCCGGCGATGGCCGCGGCCTGCGCCTTGAGCTTGAGGACCGACGCGCGCAGCGCCGCGACCTGCGCGGTGTTCTTCGCGACGGCCTTCTGCAGCGCCACGACCGCGGGGTCGACGGTCGCCGTCGGCGTCGGGACCGGCTTCGCGGCGGTGGTGCCGGTGGAGGGCTGGTGGCCGGTCGCCCACGCGGTGGTGCCCGCGAAGAGCGCGGCGGCGGTCGGTGCGATCAGCGCCGCGGTGGTCCAGCGGACGCGGGTGCCACGGTCAGTCATCGTCGCCCTCCTCGTGCTCGTCGCCCTCGCCCTCACCGGAGCCGGAGGCGCCGGTGCCGGTGTGCGTGCTCGGGGCCGGCTTGGGGGCCGAGACCTTGGTCTTGGTGGGCTTCGGGGCGGCCGAGTGCGTCGCCTCGGCGTGGCGCACGACCTGGCGGACCCGCTGGGCGGCGGCTGCGGCGTCGCGGGCGTCCTTGGCCGCCTGGGCCTTGGCCTCGCGCTCGAGCGTGTACTTGTTCTTCTCCGGCTCGGCCTTCTTCTCCTCGGCCGCCGGGGCGTCCTGCTTCTTGGCCTCCGCCGGCTTGCTCTCGCCGCCACACGCGGTCCCCAACAGCAACAC
>JBGAJT010000367.1:0-2793 GCA_044224785.1 Candidatus Nanopelagicales bacterium
CCTACTCGCTCCGCTTGTGCCGCTTCGTCGCCCTCAAGATGATGACCTCCGGGCGCTTCGCCTCCGAGGCCGAGACCGTGCGCTTCCAGAACGAGGCGATGCTCGCCGCGCGCCTCGAGCACCTCGTTGAGCAGGGTCAGGTCGTAGATCCCGGACAGGTCGGCCTTCTTCGTGGTGCCCACCTCGACGCCGTGCTCCGCCGCCGCCTGCAGCGTCGACGCGACCGGGTCGAGGGTGAGCGTGAGATCGTCGAAAGCCCGGTCGAGCGCGGCGTCCTTGAGCCGTTTCCCGGTGAGCGCCTTGAGGGCCTCGTTGGCCGTCTTCTTCGCCGCGGCCGGGTCCTTTGTGATCGCGTCGAGGGTGGCGGCCTCGGCCTCGATCAGCTTCTTCACCGTGCCCGGGTACTTCTGGAGGAACTCCGTCGACACGATGAGGTGCGTCGTGACGAACCGCCCGCCCGGCCACAGGTCCTTCTCGTCGACGAGGACCTTGCCGCCGCCCTCGGTCACGAGGCGCGACGCCCACGGCTCCGGCACCCAGGCGCCCGCGATCTTCCCCTGCTTGAACAGGTCGAGGGTCTGCGAGTTCTCCTGCGGCGCGACCGTGACGTCGCCCGTGCCGGTGACCGGGGCGGAGAGGCCCTGCTGCTTGAGCCAGTAGCGCAGCGCGACGTCCTGCGTCCCGCCGAGCTGGGGGCTCGCGACGGTCCTCCCCTTGAGGTCCGCGGCACTGCCGATGTCGGGCTGGACCACCAGCTGGGCGCCCCCGCTCGACGCCCCGGCGACGATGCGCACCGCCTCGCCGTTGCTCTTGGTGAAGGCGTTGATGGCCGGGTTGGGGCCGACGTACGCCGCGTCGATGGCGCCGGCGAAGAGCGCCTCGACCGCCGCCGGTCCGGCGTTGAAGACCTGCGTCTCGAGCTTGGTCGAGCCGAGGGTCTTCGCGTAGGTGCCGTCCTGCACGCCGATGAGCGGCAGGGCGTGGGTGATGTTCGCGAAGTAGCCCAGGCGCAGGGTGCTGGCCTCGGCGCCGTTCGAGCCGCTCGTCGCGGGCGTGGCCGCCTCGGAGGTGCCGCAGGCGGCGAGGCCCGTGGCGGCGAGGACGGCGACGGCCGACGCGACGAGCGCACGTCGGAGCCGGTGGACGGGACGTGATGACGTGGACATGGCGGTTCTTCCTTCAGGTCGGTGATCAGGACGGGCGTCGCGCGGTGCCGGGACCGTTCAGTCCTGGCGACATCGCGTGATCGCCATGCCGGCGGCGAGGGTGCCGCCGTCCTGCTCGTCGATGAGGAGGAAGGCGCCGGTGCGCCGGAGGCTGGTGTAGGAATCGGCCGCGACCGGCTCGGCGAGGCGGATGCTGATGCGGCCGATGTCGTTGAGGGCCAACGGGTCCGGGTGCGCAGCCCGTTCGAGGCTGTCGAGGTCGAGCCGGTCGTGGACCGCCTGGACGCGGGCGCGCACCGTGCGGGTCCCGTGGCGCACGAGGACACGGTCGCCCGAGGCGACCGGCCGGGTGGACACCACGCAGATGTCGCCCTCGAGGTCCTGCGACGGCTCGGCCGCCTCGTCGGCGGCGGCCACGAGGTCACCGCGCGAGACGTCGACGTCGTCGGTGAGCCGGAGCGCGAGGGATTGCGGGGCGAACGCGACGTCGAGCGGACCGTCGAGGCCGTCGATGGCGGCGACGGTGGTGGTGCGGCCCGAGGGCTGGACCACGACGCGGTCGCCGACGCGCACGACACCGTGCGCCACCTTGCCGGCGTAACCGCGGTGGTCGTGGTGCTCGGTGGTCTGCGGACGGATCACGTACTGCACGGGGAACCGGAACGGCTCGAGGCGCGGGTCGTCGCCGACCGGCACCGACTCGAGGTGCTCGAGGAGGGTCGATCCGGCGTACCACGGTGTCGCTGCGGACCGCTCCACGACGTTGTCGCCCTGCAGAGCGGAGACCGGGATGGCGACGACGTCATCGACCCCGAGCGGGCGCACCAGCGACTCGAACTCGTCGCGGATCGAGGTGAAGACCGTCTCGTCGAAGTCGACGAGGTCCATCTTGTTCACCGCGAGCGCGACGTGGCGCACGCCGAGGAGGGCAGCGACGGCAGCATGGCGACGCGTCTGCTCGACGACACCGTGCCGTGCGTCGACGAGCACGAGAGCCAGCTCGGCGGTCGACGCGCCGGTGACCATGTTGCGCGTGTACTCGACGTGGCCCGGCGTGTCGGCGAGCACGAACGACCGGCGAGCCGTCGCGAAGTAGCGGTAGGCGACGTCGATCGTGATGCCCTGCTCGCGCTCGGCGCGCAGGCCGTCGGTGAGCAGCGCCAGGTCGGCGTCCTCCTGGCCCTTGGCCAGGCTCGCGCGCTGCACCGCGGCGAGGGTGTCGGCGAGCACCGACTTCGTGTCGTGGAGCAGCCGCCCGACGAGGGTGGACTTGCCGTCGTCGACGGAGCCCGCGGTGGCGAAGCGCAGCAGCTCGTGGGGAGCCGCACCGCCGTCGCGAGGCGGAGCGGTCGTGATGCCGTGGATCGCGGTCATGGCTAGAAGTACCCCTCGCGCTTGCGGTCCTCCATGGCGGCCTCGGTGAGGCGGTCGTCGGCGCGTGTCGCGCCGCGCTCGGTGAGGGTGCTCACGGCGACCTCGGCGATCACGTCGGTCACGGTCACGGCATCGGACTCCACGGCACCGGTGCACGACATGTCGCCGACGGTCCGGTAGCGGACGGTGCGCCGCTGCACGACCTCGTCGCCGCGGGGTCCGCCCCAGCCGCCCGCCGTGAGCCACATGCCGT
>JBGAJT010000368.1:0-2773 GCA_044224785.1 Candidatus Nanopelagicales bacterium
GCAGCCGCTCCCCGCCGATGCCGAGGGGGTTGTCCTGCGACTGGTCCGCGCCCGCGGCGTAGCCGTCGAGCGACATCGACAGGTTGTGCACCCGGACGCGAGCCATGAATGACCTCCCTGGTCCGCCGCGACCCTACGCCGCGCGCACCCGGAGCACAGCGGGATCAGACAGCGCTGCGCCGGAGGTCGACCTGGGACGCCGCGGCGTCGCGCGTGACCCCCTCGGCGCGCGCCGCGCGTGCGACCGCCGCCGAGACCGACGGCGCCAGCCTCGGGTCGAACGGGTCGGGCACGATCCGGTCGGCGGCGAGGTCGTCGCCGACGAGACCGGCGATCGCGTCGACGGCGGCGAGCTTCATGCCCTCGGTGATGCGGGTGGCGCCGACGTCCAGGGCACCGCGGAAGATGCCGGGGAACGCCAGCACGTTGTTGATCTGGTTCGGGAAGTCGCTGCGCCCGGTCGCGATCACCGCCGCGCCGGCCGCGTGGGCGACATCGGGGTGGACCTCGGGCACCGGGTTCGCGAGCGCGAAGACGATCGCGTCGGGTGCCATCGACGCGACCGCGTCCTGGCTGATCGTGCCGCCGGAGACGCCGATGAGGACGTCGGCGCCCTGCAGCGCGTTCACCAGCGGCCCGCGGATCCCCGCGAGGTTGGTGCGCTCGGCCATGTCGCGCTTCACCGGGCCGAGGTCGTCGCGCTCGGGACTGAGCACGCCGACGCGGTCGCACACGGCGATGTCGCCGATGCCCGCGGCCAGCAGCATGTTCGCGACGGCGATGCCGGCCGCTCCGGCGCCGGACACCACGACCTTGAGGTCGCCGATCTTCGCGCCGGTGATCTTGCAGGCGTTGATCAGGGCGGCGAGCACGACGATCGCGGTGCCGTGCTGGTCGTCGTGGAAGACCGGGATGGCCAGCCGCGCCTGCAGCCGCTTCTCGATCTCGAAGCAGCGCGGCGCGGAGATGTCCTCGAGGTTCACCGCGCCGAACCTCGGGCGCAGCCGGATCAGGGTCTCGACGATCTCGTCGACGTCCTGCGTGTCGAGGCAGATCGGCACGCAGTCGACCCCGCCGAACTCCTTGAACAGCAGCGACTTCCCCTCCATCACCGGCAGGGCGGCGAGCGGGCCGATGTCACCGAGCCCGAGCACCGCGGTGCCGTCGGTGACGATGAGGATCGTGTTCGACCGCCAGGTGAACTGCCAGCCGAGCGAGGGGTCGTCGGCGATCGCCTGGGAGACGCGCCCGACGCCCGGCGTGTACGCGAGCGCGAGGCCCGCGTTGTCGCGCACGCGCACGGTGGGCCGCAGCTCCATCTTGCCGTTGCGGTGCAGGGGGAACGCCGGGTCGTCGTCGTACGGCGAGATGCCGTCGATCGGTTCGTAGCCGGCCGGGATGTCAGGGTTCACGGGAGACCTCACGAGGAGTCGGGACGCCGGAGGAGCAGGGTGTCCCGCGCGCGAGGTGTGCGCTGCAGGCGAGCTCCGTCACGGGGGTCACCCGTGGGGCCAGCGTGCCACGATGCGGGACGCGAGCACCACCCGCCCCCCGGTCACAGCTCAGCGACGGTCGATGCGTGATGACGCCACCTTCTAGCGCGGCCTCATCACTCATCGACGGCGAGAGATAAGCGGAGGAGGCGGGGGCGGGGCCAGTAGCGGGCCACGACCCGGCCCCGGACGTGGGTGTCGGGGACGGCGCCGAAGAGGCGGGAGTCGTCGCTGGCTGCGGCGTTGTCGCCCTCGACCCACCAGCCGTCCGGGGTGCGTCGTACCGCGCGCTTGACGAGCAGGAAGCCCGGACGGTCGGGCTGCTCCACCACGACCATGTCGCCCGGGCGCACGTCGGCGGACGCGATCGAGCGCACCAGCAGCCAGTCGCCGGCGTCGAGCGCCGGGACCATCGACGTCCCGGCGACGGCGACGCGCCAGAGCCCTGCCACGCCGCCTCCTCCTCCGTCGAGCGGGGTACGCCGGTCCGGCCTGCCGACCGCTGGGTGCCGCGCGCACCCGTCCGGGGTAGTGTCGCCGACAAGCACGTCAGCACCGTCCCCAGGCCATCGAGAGGTTCCCATGCTGCGTCGTCTGCTCGCCCCCAGCACCACCGTCCACGCCCACTGCGACCTGCCCTGCGGCGTCTACGACCCCGCGCAGGCCAAGATCGAGGCGCAGTCGGTGAAGGCGTGCATCGAGAAGTACCACGGCTCCGAGGACGAGGTCTTCAAGGCCCGCGCCGTCGCCATCAAGGAGGAGCGCTCGGACCTGGTGAAGCACCACCTCTGGGTGCTCTGGACCGACTACTTCAAGGCCCCGCACTTCGAGAAGTACCCGAACCTCAACACGCTGTTCAACGAGGCCACCAAGCTCGCCGGCGCCGGCGGCACGAAGGGCTCGCTCGACGTCGCGGTCGCCGACAACCTGATCGCGAAGATCGACGAGATCGCCGAGATCTTCTGGGAGACCAAGAAGGCCTGATCGCCTCTCGCTCGACGAGCCCCCTGCCCGCACCTGCGGCAGGGGGCTCGTCGCATCCGGGCCCCGACAGGAGCCTTGGCGCGGCTCACGACGCGGTGGGGACCGGGCCGGACCACGCCACGCGGGTGACCTCGGCGAGGCGGAGAGCTTCGATCTGCTGACCGCCGGGCCAGCGGCCGATGACCGTCGACGACGCGCTCTACGAGATGGAGCTCGTCGGCCACGACTTCTTCCTGTTCTACGACAAGGAGACCGAGAAGCCGTCGGTCGTCTACCGCCGGCACGCCTTCGACTAC
>JBGAJT010000369.1:0-2770 GCA_044224785.1 Candidatus Nanopelagicales bacterium
GGTCGTGGCAGGACCCGCGCGTGCGCCCGCCCGCACCCGTAGGCTCGCGACAGGCGACGAGGTGAGGAGCGCGCGATGGCAGCCGAGGAGCTCGACCCGGTCTACGGCCCGGTCTACCGCGAGGCGCTCGACTACGCCGCGAAGCTGCACCGCAGCCAGTTCCGCAAGACGCCCGAGGGCGTCGAGCCGACCGTGCCCTACCTCGCGCACCTGCTGGAGGTGTCGGCGCTCGTGTGGATCGGCGGCGGCGACGAGACGCAGGCGATCGCGGGACTGCTGCACGACGCGCTCGAGGACCAGGGCCCGCGCACGACGCCGCGCAAGCTGGAGAAGAAGTTCGGGCCCGACGTCCGGCGCATCGTCGAGGCGTGCACCGACGGCGCCCCCGGTGTGGTGCGCGACGAGTCGACCTGGCTCGAGCGCAAGGTCGACTACCTGGCCGGCCTCTACTCGGTCGACTCCGACGCCCTGGTCGTCGTCGCCGCCGACAAGGTCTCCAACGCGCGCGCGATCCTCGACGACGACGCGATCGCGCCCGGCGAGGTGTGGGGGATGTTCAACGCGCCGCGCCAGGCGATCGCCTGGTACTACGACGAGGCGACGACCGCGCTCGCGATGCGCCTGCCCGACAACGTCGTGACGCTGCGCCTCGTGCGCCTCGCGTCGTTGCTCGCGCAGAGCGCCGGCGGCACCGATCTGCGCTCCTGCTACGCCGCGATGGACGCCGACGAGTACGAGCAGGTCCTGCGCCCCCTCGCCGACGCCAAGGCCGCGGCCTACTGACCGCAGCCCCGTGCCGCGCACCGGCACCCTCGACGGGCGCCCTCGCGCCCTCGACAGGCCCTCCCGCGCCCCTGTAGGTCCCCCAACATGATCATGTTCGGGGAACTACGTGCGCAGTTGCCTGGGCCCGGGCGTGATCGGGGAACCAGGACGGGTCGGTCAGACCTTGGACTTGCGGCTGAAGAGCTTCTCGAACAGCGAGGGCTCCGGCGGGCACTGGCAGCGCTGAGACTTCGGGACGCCCTTGAGCACCTGGTCGACATGCTGGCCGCAGCCGGCCCACGTGGCCTTGCCACAACGACGACAGCTCACCTGGCGGCACATGGACGGGCGCTCCTCACGGTCGGTTCGAATACGTCGCAGACTATACCCCAGGGGGTATACGTCGACACACGCGGGCACCGGGTGACGACGGCCACGACGTGGTGCCTTGACCCCGGCCCCGGGCAGCGGCAGGTTGCGGCCGTGCCCGGCCTCCTCCCCTGCGTCCCGACCGCACTGGGCGGCCGGTCGTGAGCCTCCTCGCCCTGCTGCTCGTCGGCGCGGTCCTCGGGACCGTCATCGGCATGCTCGGCGGGGGCGGCGGGGTGCTCGCCGTGCCGCTGCTGGTCGCGCTCGGCGAGCCGGTGCTCTCGGCGTCGACGATGTCGCTCGTCGTGGTCGGGACCGGCGCCGCCGCGGCCCTGGTCCCCCACCAGCGCGCGCGTCGGGTCGACTGGCGCCTGGGCCTGGCCTTCGGCGCGCTCGGGTCGGTGGGCGCGGTCGTCGGCGCGCGGTTGTCGAGCATCGTGCCGGCCGATCTGCTGCTGCTCGGCTTCGGCGTCCTCGTCCTGCTCGGCGCGGGCACGATGCTGCGCGCTGCTCGCACCGGCCGCGCGGTCGAGGTGCTGCGGCGCGAGGCAGGGCTGAGCGAGGCGGGGCTGCTCGAGCCGCGGCGTACGCCGGACGACGAGGCGCTGCTGGCCCAGCGCGCTGCCGCAGGGCTCGTGGACGACGAGCCCGACCTCGCGGGCACGGGCTCGCCACCGCTGCGCGTCGACCTGCGCGTCGTCGTGCTGGCGACCGGGGTCGGGCTGGTGACCGGGTTGTTCGGCGTCGGCGCCGGCTTCGTGGTCGTGCCCGCGCTCGTCGCCGCGCTGCACGTGCCGGTCAAGCGGGCCACCGCCACCGCGCTCGTCGTGATCGTCGTGAACTCAGCCGTCGCGCTCGCCGCACGGCACGAGCACCTCACCGATCCCACGACCGCGCTCGAGCTCGCGGCGCTCACCGCCGTCTTCGCCGTCGTCGGCGCGCTGCTGTCGCGCCGGGTGCCGGCGTGGCTGCTGTCGTCGGCGTTCGGCGTCCTGCTCGTGCTCGTCGCCGTCTACACCCTGGTCCGTGCCCTCACCCTCTGACCCTCAATCCGACATCCCAGCCCCCGGCACGAAGCCCCCGTCGATGCGCGATGACGCCGTGCTAGAAGCCGGCGTCATCACCCGTCGACGGCGCTCGTGCGACCAGGACCACCCCGGCGGAGCACCATCCGGCGCCTGGCGCTCGGTAGCCTGACGGGGTGGCCCGCACCGCGCGGGCGCGGGGAGGTCGGACCATGGCTGCACGACGTACCGCCGGTGCACTGCTCGTGGCGGGTGCCGCGCTCGCGCTCGCGGCGTGCGGCTCGGGCAGCGTCACGCTGCCCACCGCGAACCCGAGCCGCACCCTCCCGACCCTGCCGACGCGCACCAGCACGCCGACGCCGACCACGGCGACGCCGACCCCCACCCCGACGACGGCCACGCCGACCCAGACGCCCACGCGGACCGCGTCCGCGAGCGCCACCTCGGCGACCCCCACGGTGACGCCGACGAAGACCGACACGCCGACGCCCACCCCCACCACGACCGACCCCCCGCCCCCGCCCCCGACGAGCACGACGAACGCGACCACGCCGACGCCCACCCCCACCCCGACCCAGACCACGCCGACCCCGACGCCGACGAGCTCGTCG